>JACQFP010000013.1 GCA_016200005.1 Verrucomicrobiota bacterium
AGGTAGCGTCCGTTGATAGCTTCGCAGATCTGGGCTCGCCGGTGCAGGTCGCCGACGCCCTTACGCAAGACTTGCCAGCGTTTCTTGCCTTCGGGATCGCGTTCGCTGGCCCGATAGACCCGGAACTGGTGGGGGCGGTTAAGCGTGGTCTCGACCCGCAGCACGCTGCCCTGCTTGTCGTAGAGTTTGACCGAGTTGCCATTGGCCTGATGTTTGAGACGCAGGCCTTCAGGCCGATGCTTGAGGCTGCTCAACACTTCGCCTTGATGATTGCCATGCACCCGACCGTTGGCCTGGGTTTTGTGACCGAGGAAGCGCAACACGTCGGTGCTGCCAAAATGTTGGATGCCTTGCTGGACCAGCGCCGGATAAAGACGCGCCAGGGCGGCAGGGCTTTTGAACATGATGTCGGTGGCGTATTCGCTTTCGCTGACGCTCCAGTAGTAGGACAGGGCCAGCGGACGGCACAGTTGGGCAGCATGAGGATGACATTGCCCGATCAACGGTTGCAGCAGCACCGGCCAGCAGTTTTGCAGTTGCGTGTGCGCCAGCGCCTGGGCGCGGGCGGGGTCTGCAAGCCAGGTAAAGCAGTTGTCGCGCTGGACGTAACCGAGGCCGGCCTGGTCGAGTTGGCGGGCCAGCCAGTGGCGACCGTTGAGACAAAGATGAAGGGCAAAGGGAAACCACGTTTGCAGGCGCAGGTGCAACAGGCCCAGTTGTTCGTGGAGGAAATAAAAGTAGTAGTGCAGGCATTTGCCCGGCGCCAAACGCAACACCAATTTCTTTTGCTCCCGATCACGGCGCACAAAGTAGGTCAGACAGGGTTCGACGACGCTCCACAAGCCGATGAGGCCGGTGGTCAGGCCGTCGCGACGGGCCCGGTCGCGGGCCAGCAGTTCCTTGCGCTGGGCACTGCCGGGCAAATAGGTGAGCGGGCGACCCGACTGCTCGGCCAGTTGATGAGCGGCGGCGCGCACACGCTCGGTCCACCCGGCGGCGAAGGCGGCGAAGTCTTTGAGCAGAACACCCGCGCGGCTCAGATAGCGCATCATGAGGCTGGGTTGATAAAGTGGACGCAAGGTGCCCATGAGACGCAGGCGGTCAAAGCCGGAAAGAACACCGATGACATCGGCGGCGTGTTGCGTTACAAAAGGCGACGGGGCGTCGCTGGTTGTGGTGGTGACTTTGATTTTCACACCAACGTTCTATCGCACTGGCGGCGTCCTGTCTGCCATTCACTGTGGTTGCGGCGCAAGCCGCGTTAGGTTCATCGGTGTTCATCCGTGGTTAAAGCTCGGCCTCTGGTTTCTGCCTTTGGCCTGGCTCTGGTTCTCCCTTAGCTACAATCTCGGCGCCCAGTGGTCGGCCTACGAGCAATACAATTACGGCTGGGCCGTGCCGTTCCTCTGCGCGTACCTGTTCTGGTTGCGGTGGCACGTCAAGCCACTGCCGGAATCGCCTGCCAACGTTAGAGCGGCGACGGCAATCGGAGTTCTCGCCGCTTTCCTGTTATTGCCCACGCGCTTCCTGCATGAGGCCAACCCCATCTGGCGACTTACCAGCTTGGCGTGGACTTTGGAAGTCATTATCATTTACCTGGCCGCTGTTTACTTGGCGGGCGGGATGGGCTGGCTGCGGCAGTTCTTCTTTCCGATAGTTTTTTTCTTGGTGGCAGTGCCCTGGCCTTCTGGTCTGGAGAATTTCCTGGTGCAATCCCTTACTGGCTTGAATGTCACAACCACGGTTGAGTTGTTGAATGGGATTGGCACTCCTGCCTTGCAACACGGCAATGTCATCGAAGTCGCCACCGGCATGGCCGAAAACCAGGCCGCGGCCAAGACCGGCGGTAAGATTGCCAGACGCGCCCGCCTGGAACTCGAAGCCAAGACCGGCAAACGCGTCGTGACCGGCGAAAACTACTTGCCGCCGAGCAGTGCAAAAAGAATCCAGGATACGAACGATGAATAAAGGCCTTTCGGCTCCAACGGTCGTTCCTTGGTCGCCTCGCGTTTCACCTGGCCCAAGGTTGCCACGCAGATGAAATCCGTTTACGAGTGGGTACTTGGTGGCGATCCAAACCGGATTGTGTCCAAACACACTGAAATGCTGAAATTAGAAATCGGCAAAGCAGAAAGTAGAAAACGGCCCGGAGTTTTTAACCGCAGATGGGGCAACATGGACGCAGATGCGGAGGGAAAGGCAGGAGACGCGGTGACGAGGCTCTGATCAAGAACCGTTGAGAGTTAAGAGTTCAGAGTTGATAGTTGAAATGCTGAAAACTGAGATGCTGAAATGCTGAAATTAGGAAAGTGGAAAGGAGAGATAAAAAAACTGAAACGATGAGGACGGTAGTCGGTGATCAGTAGTCAGTGGTCAGTAGCCGGTGGTCAGTAGCCGGGGGACGGATCTCCAAGCTCCGAGCGCCTATCTCCATTCTCCCATCTTCCATCTTCGATCTACCCCTCAACACCCAACATTCAACTCTCAACATTCAACTCTCAACATTCAACTCTCAACATTCAACTCTCAACATTCAACTCTCAACATTGAACGGGGCTGGTAGTCGGTGATCAGTAGTCAGTGGTCGGTAGCCGGTAGGCGGAACAGCCGACGAACTCTCAACATTCAACATTCAACATTCAGCAGGGAGCGGGGAGCAGAGAGCAGAGGAATCTCCAAACTCCAAGCTCCAAGCGGTGCTCTCCGTTCTCCGTTCTCCACTCTCCAATCTCCTGTCTCCAAACTGTCTTCGCCCGACCGTGTGCGCCGTTGGGTGGTGGTAGCGCCGGTGGCAGTTTTTCCTTCGACTACATTGACATCGCATTCACATTGGTGTTAACTCATTGTAATGCGTGAGATTCACTTCTACCGCACAGCGGGTGGCGGGTGTCCGGTCGAAGCGTTTCTCGATTCGCTCGGGTCGAAGCAAGCCCGGAAGGTCGCCTGGGTATTGCAGGTCGTGCGGGAATTACCTCGTGTGCCACAGCAATACTTAAAAAGTTGGAGGGGACTGAGGATTTGTGGGAAGTGCGGGCCGAGTTCGGCGGCGATGCCTTCCGGTTGTTGGGCTTTTGGGATTCGGGCAGGCTGATCATCCTCACCAACGGATTTGCCAAGAAGACCCAAAAGACGCCCGAGCGGGAAATTGCGTTGGCCGAGCAACGGCGCCGGGATTACTTGAGCCGAAAGAAAAAGCCATGAAAGACGACATCGAGAAATACATTGAGAAGCGCAAACGCGCCGACAAGGTCTTTGCCCACGATTTTGACGCCGGTTACGAGGAGTTCAAGATTGGGGTGATGCTCCGGCAAGTCCGCGAAGAGGCGGGGGTTTCCCAAGCAACGCTCGCGAAGATCACCCGCACCAAGAAATCCGCAATTTCCCGGCTGGAGAACCACGCGGAAGACGTCCGCTTGTCCACGGTGGCGCGCGTCGCGAGGGCACTCGGCAAGACTTTGCGCCTCGAATTGGTCGAGGCCAAACCTTGACTGCCGGAAAAAACTTTCAAGACGGAAACACTGCCCGGTGAAGTAACCCGGTGAAGTAGCCCGGTGAAGTAGCCCGGTGAAGTAGCCCGGTGGAATAGGGAATAGATTCCACGGGCCAATCCCCAGTGGAATACGAAACAGATTCCACGGGGCAAGGAAAGCAGAAAGGGGCAAAGCTGCTGGCGGGTTGAGCGTGCGCTGGTTTTCCGCTTTGCCCACACCGGCGAATTGTGAGACTGTATCGGCATGAGCGTAACTTTGGCTGACGTACGAAAAAAGCCGGGCCACCTGGCCGGCAAAGCCCAATCCAGGGTTGAAACCCTCACCGTCAAGCAACGGTCCGCGACGGCGAAGTTGGAATCCGTCCAACGACATTCGGAGATTCTGACGGCGCAGTGGCGCACGCGGCGCAAGACCATCTTATTAAACCCGAAGGGACTTCCACGGCTGAGCGTGGCCAAGCTGATCCAAAGAGGGAGGAAATGAGCTTGTTTATTGACGCAAGCGCCGCGTTGGCGCTCCACTTCGAAGACGAATTCCGCCCCTTTGAACCATTGGAAACAAGGTTGGCCGCCGGAGAAGACGCCTTCACCGCGCCAAATTTCTTCCAGGAAGTGATGGAGGCGCTGCGCCGTGCCATGCGTGAGGGTCGCACCACCAAGGCGGATGCCAGCGCGTGGCTGACCGTGTTGGACAGTTATGAGATCATCCCGCTGGCTGTCAATCCAGTGGCGGGCTGCGCGACGTGGATTCTGGCGGAAAAGCTCAACGTATCCGCTTACGACGCCGGGTATGTGGCGGTGGCCTACGCGCGTGGGCTGCCGTTGTGGACTAAAGATGCGCCACTGATCAATAAGCTAAAGCGGGAGGGCATTGACTACTTGCCCAATTAGAGCAGGGAAACGCAGAAAGAAAAAAGCTGTCCGGTGAAGTAGCCCGGTGAAGTAGCGGAATGACTTCACGGGCCGAGGCGGACTTCACGGGTCAATCCCCAGTGGAATACGGGATGGATTCCACGGGGCAAGGGAAATGGGGAAAATGGAAAGCGCCGCTGAATCGGCGCACTCCAGACGCTGCGCGAGTGTTGTGGCGTGGGCTGTGATTTAGCATTTCGGATCTCCAATTTCAGGATTTCAGATTTTCTACTTTCAACATTTCATGTTTTTGTGTGCATCTGCGTTCATCGGCGTTCATCTGCGGTTAAAGATTTCCGTTTCCCGCTCCGGGTTTTCCGCGAGGTCGCGTAAAACGGCACGCGAGCCGCGCGCGCTCCCCATTCCAATTTCAGTGTTTCGGAGTCTCAACATCCAACATTCAACATCGAACGAGGCGGAGGACGGAAATGCGTGAGCGGCGGTTCCGGCCAAAGGGTTGACTTTAGGGAAAGGGCGAATATTCTTTTGCAATGAGTTCAACAGTGCGAGATCGCAAGCATCCCTTCCGACTGCCAAGCGAGGACGCCCGCGCCGTGGACGAACTGGTCGCTCAGACCAAGGTTTCGTTCAGCCGCATCGTTTCGCTTTGCGTTCGCAAAGGCCTGCCGTGGGTGCGTGCGGATTTGTCCAGCAAGAGCGGCCGCGTCACGAACGTGGACCCGCTGCCCGAAAAGGTGCTCCGGCGTATTTACTCTCGCCCCGAGCGCGACGAAGGCGGTGTTGACCGGCTGGTGAAGGCCCAGGCCAAGGGAGTGCGCGATTGAATGCCTGGGAAGTTTGGACCTGGGACGGTCATCCGTGCATCCTGCTCTCCAATCAGGAACGGTTGAACCGCAAACAGTAGTTTGTTGTGCTCAAAGGGCAGACACTCTATTCCGGCGATCCTGCGCCGACGCCGCTGGAAACGGTGTTGGACGTGGCGGATGGTTTAGACCGGCGCACGGTGTTTGTCTGCGACCTGCTCTACACGGCGCCCAAGGCGGCGATTTCGCAACAGCGCGGCGAGGTTCGGTCGCTGGAACGTCGGCGCGACATCTCGCGCAAAATCATTCAAGGTCTGGCGCTGGCCGGGCTCTAGGAATCACTGCGGGCGACGCGCGATCATACCCGGGGGCAACGGTTTGGGGAGTGGTTTGGAAAGCCAGGGATGGGAGGCAGGGAAAATCCGCAAAGCTGAAAGTAGAAATTGGGAAAGCAGAAAGCAAGGAGACTGCCTGACCACGGACAACAGACCACCACCGCCCTCCGAGCTCCAATCTCCAATCTTCCATCTTCGATCTACCCCTCAACTCTCAACATCGAACGGGGCGGTGGTCAGTAGTCAGTGGGCGGTGGACGGTAGGCGGAGGGCGGGCTTCCGGCGCGGAGCAAACAGCGCGGAGCGGAACAACGTCTTTGGGCTTGAAAAAGCGGCCCATAAAACTAATCTGTCAGCATGACACTTGAGTTATCTGATCTCGACACCATCAAGAACAATGCGCTGAAGAAATTTGAAGAGCGCGTGTGCAGCGCCCGGGATAACCGCGCAGAAATCGAACGCGAGGCTTTCAGGTTGGAGTCGCAATTGGAGCAGCTTTATTCCTTTACCGCGGTCATGGCGCGTCGGGAACCCGAGGTGGCCAGAACCGCCGAACTTTGGGAAAGCCTGGTAAAGACCTGCGACCTGTTCGCGGGAAAAGTATTTCAATTGTCGCAGCAACACTCGCTCGGCACCGCGGCCTACGACCATATTCTGGATATTCGCAGCGCGGCGGAAGAATTGCGGACGTTGCACCGCCCATGATCAGCCCGGCGGAAATCGCTGCCCTGGCTGAACTCTACGATCGTTACGCCAACGCTTTTGAGCGCACCTCTCCTGACCGACTACGGGCGCGCCGCCAGTTTTATGCGCGGCTCGAAATGCTCTACGAGCAAGAGGGCCGGAATGTGACCTACGATGCGTTTCGTTTTGAGATGGTTAAACTGTGCAAAGAGTATCTCCGCAGAAATTAGCAGATTCGTTTCCGGCAGCTTTCGACTTTCCAAGCTCCCCATTTCTGAGTTCGGGCTTCGTTTTCTGCTTTCCGGATTTCAGCTTTCAGTATTTCAGATTGTTTACTTTCTACCCTCAACCCTCAACCCTTCAACATTGAACGAGGCGGAGGGCGCCCGGTGAAGTAGCCGGGTGAAGTAGCGAAAGCCTTCACGGGCCGATCCCCAGTGGAATAGGGAATAGATTCCACGGGTCAATCCCCAGTGGAATACGAAACAGATTCCACGGGGCAGGGGAGACTTCACGGGCCAGGGAAGTCAGTGGTCAGTGGTCGGTAGTCGGTGGTCGGTGGACGGTAGGCGGAGGACGGACTCTGAAAAGCTGAAAAGCTGAAATTGAAAATTGGGAAAGCAGAAATGCGGACAATGAAAAGCGCCGCTGAATCGGCGCACTCCAGACGCTGCGCGAGTGTTTAGCCACGATCTGCGTTCATCGGCGTCCATCTGCGGTTAAAGAATCGGGAGCCGTTTTCAGCGTTTCAGTGTTTCAGCATGTCAGTGTTTGAGAAAATGTGAGCTCCGGCTTGGGCGCCTTACGGGCAGGAAGCGCGATTCTGAGGATGACCCACGCGGAGATCCGTCAGAGATTTGATCAAAACCCCGAATCCGGCAGCTCTTGACCTGCCGCTGGTTTGACGTAAACTGCTTTCATGCTTGCACACTTCCTGGACGTTGCGATGGAGCTGGCCGCGTACGAAATCATCGAGGACGACGCCTCTTACTGGGGTGAAATACCCGGGCTGCAAGGTGTCTGGGCGCGGCATCAAACCTTGGCTGGCTGCCAGCGTGAACTGCGGGAAGCGTTGAGCGATTGGATCGCTCTTCGGCTCCGGCTGGGAATGGAAATACCCGAAATTGCCCGGATCAATCTAAACGGGATCGGGGCAGCCACCCATGCCTAAACTTGCTCCGGTTTCCCGTCGCAAATTCATCCAGCGGTTGCGTGAACTGGGCTTTGAAGGCCCCTAAGCCGGGGGAAAACACCCGCAGATGAGGCGGGGAAACCTGACGTTGATCGTTCCCAACGAACACGAAGGCGACCTCGGGCCGGGCTTTCTAAGCCGGCTGCTCAAACAGGCGGGAATCTCACGTGAGGAATGGCTGGGTCAGGATTAAGAACGCGTTCACGGCCAATCTTCGGATTAGATTTCAAAAGGCGGCCCGGAGTTTTTAACCGCAGATGGGGGAACATGGACGCAGATGCGGAGGGAAAAGCAGGAGACGAGGTGACGAGGCTCTGATCAAGAACCGTTGAGAGTTAAGAGTTCAGAGTTGATAGTTGAAATGCTGAAAACTGAGATGCTGAAATGCTGAAATTAGGAAAGTGGAAAGGTTCATCTGCGGTTAAAGATTTCCGTTTCCCGCTCGGGGTTTTCCGCGAGGTCGCGTAAAACGGCACGCGAGCCGCGCGCGCTCCCCGTTCCAATTTCAGTGTTTCGGAGTCTCAACATCCAACATTCAGCATTCAACTCTCAATCCGGATAGCCGAGGTCGGGGCCAACACTCAACTCTCAACCATCAACTCTCAACTGTTTTGATTAGAGCCTCATCACCTCGTCTCTTACGATTTCTGTTTTCAGTATTTCTGCTCTCTATTTTCTGCTATCTTGGCGTGAGTAAACGCATTGCCATTCCGCCGCAAGCAGTCTAACGTTCAACTTATGACAGCATTGGAAGCTCAATGGAGTCCCGCAAAGCATTTGATTCTGGGCGATGACCCGCAACTGCGGGTATATGCGGAGATTTCCGTATGGTACAAGAAAATCGAATTGTTCCGCAAAGGAGAGGACGAACGCATGTTT
Source organism: Verrucomicrobiota bacterium (assembly GCA_016200005.1). NCBI lineage: Bacteria > Pseudomonadati > Verrucomicrobiota > Verrucomicrobiota bacterium. The sequence goes on from JACQFP010000013.1 coordinate 8,257, forward strand.
CTTCAGGATCCGACTCCGGAAGATCTGGCAGTCCACAAGAGTTTGCTGCAACGCTTGATTGCCGATGGGGAGCATTTGCTATCGCTCGTCCAACAAATCGGTCTGCCCGAAAACGTTGAAGGAATCACGCCGGCATCCGTGGCCGCCACGGTTGAACTGCTGAGTGCGGATTACCGTGGCTGGCATGAGCGAATGCCGGCAGAAAAGCGGGAACAAATCTTGAGAGAAGTTTTTCCCGATGTCGCGTAACCCGCAGATCGAGGCGATTCACGAAGCTCGCTACGACTTGCAAACGTGCGCGGAGAAAGACAAACCGGCGGCGCGCAAGAAACTTTACGATCTGCTCGCTCAGGCCGCCGCCAGAGCCAATCCGCCAGTTCGGGCTGAAGACGTCCTCGACGTTCTATACGACGACTACAAGGAATTCCGTCGAATGAAGCTGAAACAGCAGTGGCCAAAACTGAAGTAATGCCGGTCGTTTCTGTATCCGCGCTCATCAGCATTCATCTGCGGTTAAAGACTTCCGTTTCCCGCTCCGGGTTTTCCGCGAGGTCGCGTAAAACGGCACGCGAGCCGCGTACGCTCCCCGGTCCGATTTCAGTATTTCTGCTCTCTACTTTCTGCCTTCTACACTCTCCTCGTTATGAGTTTGATCCTCGGCCTTAACGCCTTTCACCCGGATGCCTCCGCGTGCGCGTTGCGCGATGGCAGGCTGATTGCCGCGGTGGCGGAGGAGCGGCTCGGCGCGCGCCGCAAACATCAGGCGGGATTTCCCGGGCGCGCCTTGCAAGCCGTGCTCCAGATGGCGGGCGCGACGGTGCGCGACATCGATTACCTGGCGATCGGCAATGACAGCAACGCCAACCTGACGGCCAAGGCGGCGCATGTGTTGCGTTCACCGCTCAAGTCCGCGCGCGGGGTGATGACGCATTTTCAGCGACGCGCCCGGATGCAAAGTGTCCAGCAACTGGTCGCCGCGGCGTGCGGGGTGCCGGAAACGGATTGCCGGTTTCAGGTGGCGCGCGTGGAGCATCATCTCGCGCACCTCGCCAGTTCGTATTACGCGAGCGACTTCGATGTGGCTGCGGGATTCAGTTATGATGCGGCGGGGGATTTCACCTCGGCGATGTTGGCGCGGTGCGCGGGGAATCGGATCGAGATTCTCGACCGCGTGTTCATGCCGGATTCGCTGGGTTATTTTTACACGGCGCTCTGCCAGTTCATCGGCTTTGACCGGTTCGGTGAGGAATACAAGGTCATGGGCCTGGCGGCTTACGGTGAACCAAAATACCAGGAGTTGATGCGGGAGTTGTTGCGGCTGGATGGCAGCGGACAGTTCCGGCTCAACGGGGATTATTTTGTGCCGCTGGGCCGGAACCTCGAGGAATGCACGGATGAGAAGGGGGAGATTCTGCTGCCGCCGCTTTACTCGGCGGCCTTGGTGAAGAAACTCGGCGCGCCCCGCAACCGGAGCGCGGAGATCACGCAGCGGGAGAAAGACATCGCGGCCTCCTGTCAGGCGCACTTCGAGGAGGCGGTGCTGGCGTGCTTGCGGCATTTGCATCGGCGCGTGCCCACGGAAAATCTCGTCACCGCCGGCGGCTGCGCGCTGAACGGTGTGTGCAACTCGCGGATTTTGCGGGACACGCCTTTCCAACGAAGCTACATCCAATGCGCCGCATCGGATGATGGCACGGGTCTGGGCGCGGCGTTGTACGTGTGGAATGCAATTCTGAAACAGCCGCGCGCGGGCATGATTGATCACGCGTATTGGGGGCCGGAACATTCGGAGGCGGCGATGGCGGAGGCATTGCGCCAGGGCGGGCTGCGGTTTGAGCGATTTGAGCGCGGGGCTTTGCTGGAGCGGGCGGCGGCGCATCTGGACGCCGGGCACGTGACGGGTTGGTATCAAGGGCGCAGTGAATGGGGGCCGCGGGCGTTGGGCAACCGTTCCATTCTTGCGCATCCGGGCTGGCCGGGCATGAAGGATTTGATCAATCAAAAGATCAAGCGGCGGGAAGCCTTCCGTCCGTTTGCGCCGACGGTGCTGGCGGAAAAAGTGGGGGAGTATTTTGAGCAGGCGGTGGAAAGCCCGTTCATGATGCACGTGGTCAAAATCCGGCCGGAAAAGCGCACGGCCCTCGCGGCGGTTTGCCACCAGGATGCGACTGGCCGGCTGCAGACGGTGAAGCCGTCGCAGAACGCGCTGTATCATGAGTTGATCCAGACGTTTGCGGGGAAGAGCGGCATTCACGCCGTGCTCAACACGAGTTTCAACGAGAACGAACCGGTGGTGGACACGCCGCAGCAGGCGGTGGATTGTTTTATGCGGACGGACATGGACGTGCTGTGTCTGGGGCCGTTTGTGACCGCGAAGCCGGGGAAGGGAAATTTGAAAAGTTGAAAGTAGAAAGTAGAAAGCAGAAAACAGTTTCGGAATTTTTAACCGCAGATGGAGGGAACATGGACGCAGAGGCAGACCAAAAGCTGAAAGGCTGAAATCGGAGATCCGAAATGCTAAATCACAGCGCACGGCTAAACACTCGCGCAGCGTTTGGAGTGCGTCCGATTTATCGGCGCTTTTGATTTTGTGTTTCAACTTTTCAGGAACTCTCAACCTTCAACGCTCAATTTTTAACTTTCAACTTTTATAGAGTGAGCCTCGTTAGCTCGTCTCCTACGATTTCAGCATTTCAGTGTTTCAGCGTTTGAATAGAGCCTCATCACCTCGCCTCCTACGGTTTCCGGACACCGCGTCGTGGCTCCTCATGCTCGCGGCGCTCTGGGGGCCGGTCATTTATCTGCTGGGGGCGCAATGGACGTTTTTCGGGCAATACAATTACGGGTGGGCGGTGCCAGTTTTGTGCATTTATCTGGCGTGGGAACGCTGGCAGACCGGGAAGCGCAGAGCGCAGAGCGCGGAGCCGGGAGCGGTGGAGCCGGGAAACATCGAACGTTCAACATTCAACATTCAACATTCAACCTCGAACGTCCAAAAGGTCGGCGAGCGGAAGGCGGATCTCAACTCTCAACTCTCAACTCTCAACTTTGGGAGCCCAACCGTCTGGCTTCTGTTTGTCGGCGGCGTGCTGCTGTGGGCGACACGAATTTTACAGGAGGCGAATCCCGTTTGGCGCGCCGCGAGTTACGGACTGGCCATGGAAGCGGTCGCGGTCACTCTGCTCCTGCTCTATCTCACGGGTGGTGCCAGCCGGGTGAAACAGTTTGCGTTTCCGATTGTGTTTTTTCTCGTGGCGGTGCCCTGGCCCACGCCGGTGGAAAGCGCCGTCATCCAGAACTTGACCCGTTTGAACTCGGCGGCCGTGGTGGAGTTGCTGAATGGGTTTGGCGTTCCGGCCCTGGCGCGCGGAAACGTCATCGAAGTCAGCACGGGCATGGTCGGCATTGACGAGGCGTGCAGCGGCATACGTTCGGTGCAGGCGACATTGATGGTGTCGCTGTTCTTCGGCGAGTTTTACCGGCTGCGTGTTGCGCCGCGGCTGATGATGGTGGTCGGGGGACTGGTTTCGGCAATGTTGTTCAACCTGGCGCGGATGTTCCTGCTGACGTGGGTGGCGTCCCGCGACGGGACTCAAGCTATCGAGAAGTGGCATGATCCCGCGGGTGTTACCATTCTCGTGGCGTGTTTTCTGTTTCTCTGGGGTTTGGGAGTGTGGCTGGGGAAGCGGAGGGCAGGAGGCAGAGGACGGAGGACGGAAGACGGCCCGGTGAAGTTGGCCGAAGACTTCACGGGCCAGGAAAGTCAGAAGTCAGTGGTCAGTGGTCAGTGGTCAGTGGTCAGTGGTCAGTGGTCGGAAGTCAGACCTCCAAACTCCCAGTTCCCAGCTCCCAGCTCCAACTTCCAAGCTCCGATCTTCCATCTTCAATTTCTCCTTCAACGCCTTCAACTCTCAACTCTCAACCTTCAACCTCGAACAAGACGGAAGGCGGAAGTCAGCAGCCGGAAGCCAGCGGTCCGACCTCTGAGCTTCGATCCTCGATTGCCGATCTCCGGCATCTGGCTGGCGCTGTCGCGCTGTGGGTGGTGATGGTTGAGATTTCGACGGAAGTCTGGTTTCGCAGTCACGAGGTTCGCGGTGTCAAAGCCGTGGCGTGGTCCGTTCGCTGGCCGGAACGCAATCCGACGTTTGAAGCGAAGACGTTTCCGGCAACGGTGAGCAACATGCTCCAGTACGACGAAGGACATGCGGGCGCGTGGGTGGAGGCGGATCGAAGTGTGTGGCAGGCGTTCTATCTGCGCTGGTTGCCGGGGCGTTCGTTTTACGATCGAATGAGGGTGGCTTTGGCCAAGAGCCACAATCCGGAGATTTGTCTGCAGGCCAGCGGGCTGGTCATGCGGCGGGAGCTGGCGCCGGTGGTCGTGCCAGTGCAACCGGGTTTCAACATTGCATTCCGAAGATACCTCTTCGAAGCCAACGGGAAACCGTTGCACGTCTTTTTTTCCGGCACGGAGGACGTGGAAGTGGCGGGCGTTTCCGGTTTCCTGAGGATGACTCATCGTGAACGGTTGCAGGCCGCGCTGGCGGGCAGCCGAAATTTTGGCCAACGGAATTTCGAAGTGGCGATCAGCGGATTCGATGATCCCGGGCGGGCCCTTCGCCTCTTTGAAGAGAAGTTGCCTGGACTGGTTCAGGTCGGAGTTGCGACGAAGTAGGACGGAGGTCGGGCGGGGTGCAGAATATTCAACCCTCAACCTCCAATCTCGAACTTCGAACATCGGGCTCTCAACTCTCAACCTTCAACCCTCAACTTTCCTTTGAAGATCCTCCTCCTCAATCAGACGTTTCATCCGGACGTCGTCTCGACGGCGCAGCACCTGAGCGATCTGGCCGTGGAACTGGCCCGGCGCGGGCACGAGGTCACGGTGCTGTGCGGGCGGCGGGCTTATGATGATCCCAGAATGATCTTCCCGCGCAAGGAGACCTGGAAAGGCGTGCAGATTCATCGGGTGTTTTCCACGAGCTTTGGCAAGCAGGCCAAGTGGCGGCGGGCGGTGGATTTTGCCAGCTTCATCGCGTCGTGTTGCGCCCGGCTCCTTCTGCTGCGGCGCCAGGACAGGGTGGTGGCGCTGACGTCGCCGCCATTGATTTCGTTCATCGGGGCGTGGATGGCCCGGTGGTGGCGCGCGCGGTTCTGTTATTGGGTGATGGATTTTAATCCGGACGAAGCGATCGCCGCGGGTTGGCTGCGCGCGGATTCGCTGGCGGGGAGAATCCTTGACCGGATGTCTTGCTTCAGTCTGCGACGGGCAGACCGGATCATTGCGCTCGACCGGTTCATGCGCGACCGCATCGCGGCCAAAGGGATTGCGCCGGACAAGATTATTGTGATCCCGCCGTGGTCGCACGACGACGAGGTGGGGTTCGACGCTGCGGGCCGGGAGCGGTTTCGCAAAGCGCACGGGCTGGCCGGAAAGTTCGTCGTCATGTATTCTGGCAACCACAGTCCGTGTCATCCGTTGGACACGTTGCTGGAGGCGGCGCAACAGCTCGGTTGTGAGGAACGATTCGTCTTCGTGTTTGTTGGTGGCGGGAGCGAATTCTTGAAGATCCAGGCGTTATCTGAAATGCAGAAAGCAGAAAGCAGAAAGCAGAAACCGGAAAGGGCGGAAAGCGGAGGGGAGAAATCTGAAAGTGGAAATCTGAAAACAGAGATCACTTCGAGCTTGTCTCGTCCAATTCCAACTCTCAACTCTCAACTCTCAACTTTTGGAACTGAGTCAATCAACCCTCAACTCTCAACCATCCGGTGCCTTCCCTACCAACCGCTCGGTGAATTGGCGGGTTCGCTGTCCGCGGCAGATTTGCACGTCGTGGTAATGGGCGATCCGTTCGTGGGGCTGGTTCATCCGTGCAAGATTTACAACGTGTTGGCGGTCGGCTCGCCCGTGCTTTACATCGGGCCGGAGGCGAGTCATCTCGCGGAGATTCTGGCGGCGTTGAACTCGCGCGTCTGCGCCCGGGTGGGTCACGGCGAAGTGGATGAATGCGTGGCGCAGATCCGGCGGATTGCCCGGGAAAACCAGCGTGGTGAATCCGGACCTTACGAAGCGGTGAGCGCGCAATTTTCGCGGGCCCTCTTATTGCCGGAACTGGTGCGCAAGCTGGAACCCGGGTAGGACCAGCACCGCCGGATGTGCCCGCTTTCATCCACGCAGACTTCCAAAGCGCTGGGCGCGCGGTGACGCATCAATCTTCAAACGCCGTCACCCCACAATGCCAGTGCTTCTCCCTCCTCGCTCCGAACTCCGCGACCGATCACTTCTCCACCCTTTGGAAATCTAATGGCAGTGAGCAGTGGAAATCTCGTGACAAAGTAAAAATCATTCTGGCCATCGGTGCCGTGCTACTGTTGCCGGCTACAGATTTGGTAGTTGTGGTGCTCTACGGCCTGGCGCGCTGCGCTGAAGCCCAGGACGAAACCAGGGACGATTAGTTTGAAGGTCGCGCGGGCTTGAACAGCGATGCGCCGAGCAGTCCTTCAATGCCGCGTGGCGCTCATCGGGAGTGCTTGACGAAACGCAGACGGTCCGGTAGGACGAAATCGAAAAGGCGATAAACGCCGGCGGCGTTCCTCACGTCGAGATCATCACGCAAGTCCCCGCAGAAGCAGTCGCGGTCTAAACGCCGCCCCTCTAAGCCGCACGCCGGAAACGGCGTGGGGCTTTTTTCATTTTTTCGGAAAACCACCATGGCACGAAGACAGGGAGGAAATCCGCATGCGGCTGAAGCGGCACCTATTTCGCAGCGTGGTGATTCTCAGCCGCAATGGTTTCATTGCGACTTCGCCGGGAAGTGGGCAAGCCGTTTGGAACTCCAACGTCAAATTTCAGCCGCGCGCAATTCCTGGCGGCAGAAATCTTGGCGGGGCGAGGAGTGTCAAGCTGGAGCGCAGGAACGAGCAACACCTTTCGGTGTAATTGACGTTCCGTTTGCCGATGGCATTTAATCCGGCATTCCAGAACGGAGATAAAACAACGACGCCCAAAGACGACCCGTCTCGCCTTTGCTGATTAAGTCCGCTGGAGTGCGCCCTTCAAATTCCTCCATTTCGGCCAGCAACCACGAGCCGATTTCTTCGGGCTTCATCAACTGCTTGAGTTCGTTGTAAACGCTCTGAATCTCCCGCAGCTTCGCCGCGTAAACCGGGCTGATGGGGTCTCCCTGCTCCCAATTGACGAGGGCACGGTCGGAAGCGTTCATTACGTGCGCCAGTTGATTGCGGCTCCAACCCAAAGCCGTCCTCAGTTTAGCGAGGGTCAATTTTCCCGGCTTCTCGGTGTCCGTCTCAGCTTCTTGAATGGCGTGGTTGATTTCTTGAAGCTTGGCAAAAAGCTTCTCGCGCTCCTTTTCCAGGCCCCGCTTCACTTGGCCTGCTTTGGCAGGCCGTTCTCTGACCGCTGTGCTCATGTATTCACTATCGGCTAGATTATGAAATACTTCAAGAACTATTTCAATCCAGCGGTTTCAGGTTGGGATCACTTAACATTTCCGGTGCTTTGAGCTTTTTCGGGAAAATGATGATGTTTTTGCTTCCTGGTGAAGCTTGGGATGCGGCGATGAGTCCCGAAAAGCAAACTTCATGAATTGCCCGGCCAATCGCCTGAGAAGCGGCTTCCCGCCGGTCTTGAATAGCACGCCAGTGGATTTTGTCCGTATCGAGGAAGGGGTTGATGGCTGCTGCGACTTCAGCGTCAGTCGTGTCCAGCAGACTCGCGGTCTTCACCTTGATCCACGCCATGACCATCGGCAGAGATTTGTGATCTGGAAGATTCATTCGTCGCCCGCGTGCCCAATACTCCTGTAGTGCGGCTTCGACCGTCTCGCACAGATAAACAGCGGGAAAGGAATTCTTGGGAGTCCACCGCGCACCATGTAGTTGACTGCCCAAACCGGAAATGATTTGGTCAGCGAATTGCGGTTCGGTGCAACGATAGCAGACTGCCGAAAATGGTTTGCCCTTTTTCGCGAGCTTCTGAATCGCTTGCTCTATCTCGTCAAACTCTGGATGCACTTTAATCGCCATGATGAGGGGTATATGAATGCAGTTTCACAGCACCTTTTTCAATCATTCTTCGGTCCCATCAGAACCAGCGATTCTTGAACCAAACGGAGACGGTTCCATCCGGCTCAAGTGGCGACAGAACTGCCTTCTTGAATCCTCGCTCGCAGTGGACAAGCACGCACTCGTGATCGCGGAGATTGCGGAGTTTGTGCGGTTTGATTTTGTGTTCCTCGGTTTCGGAGTAGTTCACGTTGTGCTTTCCGGCGCTGTGGCCCCATGAGCGTTTCACCACGCGCTTCTTGCCGAGGAAATCGGCGGCTTGAACCGCATCGGCTTCGTCGGCGGCGCGGAAGATGAGACGGTTGCGAAGGTTCAAGGTGAGCACTTTGGCTTTGTCATTGCCCAATGGCGGCACAAGCGAGGTTGTGCTTTGCGCAGCGGCGACAACGGTTGCGCCTGCTTCGCGGATCACGTCCACGCAATTGTAGTCGCTCGTCCCGTCTTCGTTCGCGGTCATGAATCGCTGCGCTTCGTCGGCCCAGAGGATGAGCAGATTGTCATCAGCACGTTCGGCCTTGGCCTTGTCGAAGCGACGAAGGGCGTGGCTGTAGTAAAGCAGCTTGAGGAACGTGTTCACGTAGCGCCGCTCGGTCTGAAACTTCTGCGGCATCGTCGTGAGGATGATTTTGCCCTGGTCGATAGTGGCGAAATCGAAGGTGCTTTCTTCGGTGCAGAAAACCTCGGCGACTTCGGGGGTCAAAAAGTATTGAAGGTAATTGCCGATCGTTTCGCGGACGCCGCCATGCTGTTCCTCGGGCTGGTTGAGAAAGCGGTTCGCGAAATGGGCATACACAGCGACGCGGCGTGGTGTTTCGAGAAGGGATTCAAGATTTTCCATTTCTTCCTCAAGACTTTCGCGGTTGGATAACAACTCAAAGGCGGCGAGCAACGTCACCGGGCGGCTCAACTCGAAGAGCATTTCGAGCGCGTGGGCGATGTGGGTTTGCGCCTGGCTCTTGAAAAAGCCTTTGTCTCCGCCTTGGCCGAGACTCGTGGCGGTGTCCACGATGAATTTGGCGTAGGTCGTGAAAGGGATGCTGCGGTCGCCGGTCAAGTTGTAACGATTTGGCGGCGTCCATTCCGCGTCGGTGTCATTCGAGCGGATTTGCAAGTGAATCAGGTCGTGCTCGCGCCCGTAGTGTCGAGCCATCGCTGAAAGGGTTTCCCAATACACGCCCTTTTCATCAATGCAAAGTCCACCCCATGTCGGCTCGTTCTGAAAGACCTGGTGGGCAAGCTGATTGATCCCGGAACTGGTCTTGCCAGAGCCGGTGTCGCCGGTGATGAGCCAGCCGCGACAAAATTGAGTCCGCTTCCATCTCAAACCACCGAGTCGGGCAACGCAGTTTTTGCGGCTACGCGGAACGAACAAGAGCCAGGCTGCGATGAGCGCCAGCAGAATGCCGCCCGCGACCAAGCAGTATTGCGGATTCCTCAATGCGAGAATGAGGTCTGGCGGCGGCATTATTGGACCGAACGGAATGACATCGAGTTTCACGGCCAAGCCCTCCCGATGAGATAACCAGCGAGCAATCCTGCGATGGTGGCGAAGATGGCGGCGGCGCGAGTGATTCTTGCAGCACGGTGGGCCGGTGGTTGGTCTCGCAACATTTCGAGTAAGGCCGCTGCCTGTCCCTGAAATGTCCGTGCGGCTTCAACGAGCTTCGTGATGTCTGCACGGAACTGCTCAAAAGATGGAATTTCACGGCGACGGAGTTCATCCCAATGTCGCTGGTGGATTCGGAACAACTCGACGAGGAGCATCACCGCGTCGTCTTCTCGCAGCCGATGTTTATCGCGCCACTCGGCGACGGCCTCGTCGAACTCTTCGTCGAAGTTGGGTTGTTCGGTGTTCGGCATGGGAATTACTTCGCGGGCAGCAGCAAGCCAGCGACGGATTCGATTTCGGCGTAAAGCTTTCGCTGCCACGTTTGCAGCCGTTGACGGTCCAACAGGCTGAAAGAGGAATGCTTCGCTGCCGCCGTGATGGTCAGGTTTTCCGCGTTGAGCGCTTCAACCAGCCAATCCTGCAATCGGGACATGGCGATTTCCCGTCCGCCGAATTTGTCTTTTAGCTGTGCGCGCACTTCAGACGATTCGAACAATGCAAAGCTATCGCTGTGCGCGGCGTTGCGAACCACCACGTAGTTGCACTTCTTGCCGAATTGATCGGCTAGGCGTTGCACCTGATCAACGCTGTCCGATTCGTGATTCACCGGCATGATGAGTGTGAGCGTCGCGCCCATCGCAGACAGGACGGCGGGCAGGTCAATCTCGGCGAAGTAATCAATAAACAGGTCGGTGGACGCGGCGCGGCAATCCATGACAACGAGGCTGGCGTTCTCCAGCGCGGCGAAGATGCCATCGAGTTCCCGGCGGTTGTCCAAATCCAGAAACCAGGTGTCAGGATGAAACCGTTTCAACGTCGAGTTTTCGTTGTCGGAATCAATTGCGACATGGGGGATGCTTTTGTCCTTGAGGAACTGGACGAAGTTGACGGCGAAGAAGCTTTTGCCGACACCGCCTTTGCCGTTGAGGATGAGGTCGAGACGTTTCATGTGCTTTGAGGTTTGAGAATCCGAACTTGGGCAATGCGCGGTCCGCGACTGCGGGTTTGCGGAGCTTCGCCGCCTTCGGGATTCGCGGACGATTCAGCCGGTGCGCCGACTTCGCTGGCCGGCGCTGATTCAAGGGTTGTCCCGTCACTGTTCGCGGGCGTGGAAACAGGCGATCGCTTCCGCCCTGGCCGTTTGCGTGGCCGGACGCTCTCACCGAGCACCTGATGACAGAACACTGCGATGGCGGTTTTGCTTGTGGGCAGACAATGCTGCGTGAGCAGATCGGCAATGGAGCGATACGATGCCCGCTTCTGTCGCAACTCCGTGATGACTTCCTTTGCCGGGAGCAAATCCTGGAATTTCTGCGGACGGCGCGGCGTAAATTCTTCGACCGCCTTGCGGACTGTGGTTGGGTCAAATGAGGACATAGGGTGGAATGATTCGGATGCGAACCGGGAAACTGATGAGCGGGAAAATGGACACGACGAAGCGGCGGCTCGGAGACTGTTCTGCCAGTCGAGGTTCACGGCCAATGTTGGTCAGCGGCGAGATTACGGTCGTGGACGGTGCGAGCCTGTGGACTGTTTGCTGACAGTTTGTGTCCGCTGCCGATTCCCGGTCGCGGCCAGTTGAAGTTGTTGCTTGGTCGCGGATGCGGACTGTTTGCTGCCGTGTCTTTGCGCGTGGACTGGCCGAGTTCGCGGACTGTTCGCGGACATGGATAAATTGCGTCTGCGATCTGTTTTTGGCCTGCTCGCGTTCGCGGAATGGCCGCGTTTGTGGTCGTGAGCGATTCATATCGCGTGGCTGTTCGCCGTATTCACCGCGACTGCCTCGCGGACCTGGAAACCTTCGGCACGAAGGGGTAACGCGTGCCTTGTATTAAACATGATGAGAAACACACTGCCTCCTCTCTTGCAGCAGATCGTCGCGCCACTTCTCCAACTGCGCTGCCACGGTCTCGATGCGCGTGGTTTGGTCAATCGTCTGAGATCCCATTTGCGCTGCCTGTCGGTCGGAGTGCGGTGATTCGTGCAGCGCGATTACCGCATTGGCAGTGTTGGTGTTGATGTGTTCGCCGAACTTTTTCAGCACTTCAATGGCGGTACGGATTTGAGCTGTCGTTGGTGTTTGCATGGTCAGATGCGGATGCCGCGTGAGGGTTGGTGGGCGCATCGTTGCCGGTAGTTTGGCCGCCGTTTGGGAAGCCACTGTGCCCGCTGCGCTAATTCTGACGTGACGGGATGCGCCCACGGTTCACTGAAGCCGAGTCGCGCGGCGGCTTCCTCGGCGGCAAGTTTGGTGGGTGCTTCAACGACGGTGCGAAGTGGATCACCCATCACGCGGGCATACTCTCGAGCCGTGTGGTAAATGCCCCAGAGTTGGTTGCCCGGTCTCAGAGTCGCGGTCGTGCTCATGGTGGTAGTTGAGCACAGCCCGCCTTGGAGCTGGTGTAGCTGCTACACAGGATGCGCGCACAGTCCGTGTCATGTCCGGGGGGCGGTCTCGGCAAGGGTGCAGAAGCTCCCGCCAGAGAATGGGGCGAAAATGGAACAAACCCTCGGAGATTGAATCTGGCGCAGTTCCGGTGGCTATATCCAACTTCCTGAATGGTTGGAATCGGTGGGGTTGCTCTGAATCATGTTTCTCCCTTTGGCCAGATGGTGTGGCGGCATTTTGGAAAGTTGGCGCAACCCAAAAACTGTTTGCCGCTGTTCTTGGCTGTGCGGGCAACCATTCGCCCGCCGCATTTGGGGCACACATCCGTGGATGCGTGCCGTTGGTTCAATGACGCCAGATGATCCGACTTGGTCAAGCCACTCGTGGCCTTCACTTCCCTGAGTTTGCCCTCGGTTTCCGACACCCGCTCGTGGGTAAGCAGCGCGGTATTGAAGCTCGTGATGTAGCTGCCCAAAGCCGAGCACAGCACATTGGCTGGCAACGGTGTCTTGAATTCGCATTCTCCGATAAAGAACACGACGGAGTGAAAGAACCGTCGCTCCAATTTCAAGAACTCAGCGAGACACTCGATGTGACGGTAATTCTGGCGAAGCGGGTTTTGAAACCGATTTTTGTGCCCGTAGATGCTTTGACACCAGGTGCTGTCCTTCTCATCGCCAAAAATCCATCCCTGCATGTTCTTCGTCTCGATAACAAAAATGCCAAAAGTCGAAACCAAAACATGATCAAGCTGAGTCGTTCCGTTCCCTGACGGAAGGATGATGTCATCAATGCGCCGGTAGATATTTTTATCCAAGCGCAACCACATGCCGAATGTGGTCAGCTTTTCTCCGAACCAACCTTTAAGCACGCCGAACATACTGAATCCAAGTCTTTCCAATGGGGGTGGATTTGACAAGTGCGGGTTGAGGTCCGCCGATTTGAAGCGTCTCCTTTGACTCGGACGAGGAGATGTATGTGATACACAAAGCGGCCCGCCCGTCGTGATAGTGTCCCCTCGTGGTCACGGCAAAGACGCAATACAACCTCAAGAACGCGCGGGAATACTTCGAGGAACACCTCTGCGTTGGCGATTACTACAACGAAGGGGAGCGTGTGGCCGGCGAATGGATCGGGCTGGGTGCGGAACGACTCGGCTTGTCTGGCAAAGTCCGAGCCGATGACTTTCTGCGGCTGTGCGAAAATCAGAATCCCTCCACGGGTGAAACGCTGACCCAGCGACTGAACACCACGCGGATCGAGGACGGCGAGAACGCGGCCAATCGGAGGATATTCTTCGACTTTACGTTTTCACCGCCGAAGTCGGTGTCCATCGCGGCGTTCGTCGGCAAAGACGAACGGATTCTGGAAGCACATGCGCGAGCCGTAAACGCGGCAGTCCGGGAATTCGAGGCGTTCGCAGCGACTCGGGTTCGGACAGATGGCGCTCAGGGCGACCGGTTGACGGGCAACTTTGCGGCGGCGCTGTTCACTCACGACACGTCTCGCGCTCTTGATCCGCATCTGCACACACACTGCATCGTCTTCAACGCGACGTTCGATCCTGTGGAGTATCGGTGGAAGGCTCTCCAAAATTACGAACTCTTGCGCGCCCGGAAGTTCGCCGAGAATGCCTACTATCACGAACTCGCGCGCGAATTGCGTGGGTTCGGCTACCAGATTTGCAACCGGGCGCGCGGAGACTTTCAAGTTGAGGGAGTTTCGGACGAGCTCTGTGAGCGGTTTTCAAAACGGCGCGCGGAGATTGACAGAGCATTGGTAAAGCTGTTGGAGGAAAAGCCCGAAATCGCGGGCGGAGACGTGATGGCCACTCGTCGGCTGCTTGCGACGGCAGAACGGGCACGCAAGCAGCGAGACTTGAGCCGGGACGAATTGCTGACCTTGTGGGAATCGCAGTTGACGCGAGAGGAGCGGCAAGCAATCAGCCGCCTGCGTAATCAGTCCACGCAAAGTTTATCGGACGGAAGCCGGGTGTCCTTGGCCGATGCCGTGCAATGGGCAGAGGAACATTTGTTTGACCGAAACTCCGTCGTGCTTGAGTGCCAGTTGTGGCAGGAGGCACTGGGCCGCGCGCGAGGCGAGTCTTTCTCGGTGTCTGAACTGACGGATTTCACCCGGCAGCGCGGTTACATCCGGGACGAAGCGCGCCCGGGAGAAGTGACGTTGCGTGAAGTGCTGCTGCGCGAATGGGAGATTGTTCAAACCGCGAAAGAAGGCGTCGGCGATTCCTGGCCGCTGGTCACGAATCCGCGTCCGGTGAATGCACAACTCGACGGCGAACAACGTCAGGCACTCGATGCTTTGCTTTCCTCGACCAATGCCGTGGCCATTTTTAGAGGCGGCGCGGGCACTGGCAAAAGTTTCGTTCTGCGCGAACTCGCCGAGCAACTTCAACATTCGGGCCTTCGAGTCGTCGTCCTCGCCCCGCAACGTCAGCAAGTCGTGGACATGGAGAAGGCCGGGCTGCCGTCACCGTCAACAATCGCAAGTTTTCTCCTCAAACGTGAACTCGCCGAGAGCGCGGTCGTGGTCGTGGACGAAGCTGGGCAGATTGGTGGACGGCAGATGCTCGAACTGCTGCGCCTGGCTCGCGAACGGAATGCGCGCGTAATCCTTTCCGGCGACACGCGACAGCATGGGGCGGTCGAGGCTTCGGATGCTCTGCTCGCAATCGAGCGACACTCCGGCGTTCGTCCGGTCGAACTGCACAAGATTCGCCGGCAAGACCCGGCGCTTGGCAAGGACTCCGATGAACGCACTCGGATCAGGCAGTATCGGAAAGCTGTCGAATCAGCGGCGGCTGGGAAGTTGAGCGAATCGTTTGAAAGGCTCGACAAGATGGGCGCAGTCGTAGCCTGCGGCCTGGGCACTCAAGCCGACAAACTTGCCGAGGAATATATCCATCTCGCAGAGCAAAGCGCTTCGGCGGTCGTGGTTTCGCAGACCTGGGCGGAAGTTCATCACGTCAACTCGCGCGTGCGCGATGCGCTGAAGGCAAAGGGATTGCTCGGCCGAAACGACACAACGGTTCAGGCGCTGGACAAGCTCGACCTGACGAACGCGCAGAAGCGCGATGAACGATTTTACCCGGATGATGCTGTCGTGATATTCAATCAGAAGATCCGCGAAGCCGAGCCAGGCGCAAAAGGAAAGCTGGCCGGCATCGTGAAATCTGGAGTGTTGGTCGAGGTCGGCGGGCGTTTCGTCACCGTGTCGAACAAGATGCTCGACCGTATTTCGGTGTGTCAGCTTCGCGAACTGGCACTTGCCGCTGGTGACCGCCTGCACCTGAAAGCAAATCGCAAACTGGCTTCCGGTGGTCGCGTCACCAATGGCGAACTGGTGGCGGTGAAAGCGGTTCGTCCTGATGGCGCAATTGAACTCACCGACGGCCGCGTCCTGGATTCGAACTTTCGTGAATTCCTCCCCGGCTACGCCGTCACTTCATACGGTTCGCAAGGTAAGACGGTGGATTACGTCCTGTTCTCCGATTCGACCATTAAGGCGGCAACAAACTCCCAGCAATGGTATGTGACGATTTCGCGCGGACGACGCGGCATTCGCATCTTCACACCGGACAAGGAACAACTCCGCGAGAATATGACTCGCTCCGGCCACAGGCCGTTGGCGTTGGAACTCGCGCCCAGGGTCGCGCCCCGGCGCGGTGCTCGCCTTTGGGATCGCCTTCACGGCTACATGCTTCGCTTCGGTCGTCGCGCGGCGGACAGTTTCTGCCGCCTCAAGCTGTCTCGTCGTCACCACAATCAACCCACACAAACACATGAGCACAAAATCACCCGAATGTTGGGCGAGCGATCCGAACGCTCGCGCGGTCAAAGTCGAACTGTCGGCTGAACAAAGCCTGCTGCTGCCGTTTGACCAATTCGCCTTCGCCGAACTCAAGAGCGATGGGAAGGAGCAGCGCCTGCGCTTGGTGTTCGCCACGCATGAAGTCTCGTTGCGCGGCCATTCTTTGCGCCGCATCGAGACTGCGATGCAACGGATGGAATTGTCATTCCTCGCTGCGTTGCCAGGCAATCAGCGGTCGCTCGTTCCTGACGGCCAGCCGGTCGTTGCCGAAATTGTCGTGACCGAAATGCAACCGTCAGACAAGCAACACCTCCAAGAGGTCAAGGAGTGAGGACGCAAATCTAACTATCAGTTTAGTCGTGCTTGACAGTTCACCCATTGGCACTGAGTCGAAATTGATGTCCTGAATCCCGGCCGAATGGTTTTGGAGGTTCCACGCACTGAACGGGCGTTCTGAAACCGGAAGCGGAACGGAGCGGGTCGGGAGTGGCATTCGACGTTGAAATCGCGCGAAAGGCATCGTCCGGGCCATTCCAGTCAAATAATTCCGGATGAATCAAATGCGCGAGCAGTTCAACGCCATCAACGACGCGTGGGCCGGGCCGGGCAAAATAAGAATTCGCGTCCACGGCATAAACTCGTCCGCTGCGAACCGCCGGAAGTTCCGACCAGCCCGGCTGCGATTCCAGATGTGAAACTTGTTCGAGCGTTTTCTCAAGATTGAATCCGCACGGCGAGAAAATCAGGATTTCAGGCGACCATTTCAAAACGTCCGTCCATTGGATGCGCACGGAATCCGTTCCCTTGCGCGCCAGCGCGTCAATGCCACCGGCGAGTTCAACCATTTCCGGCACCCAATGTCCGGCGCAATAAACCGGATCAGCCCATTCCATGCAGAACACGCGCGGTCGGCGGGAAATGTTATTGGTTAGTGCGGCGATTTTTTCCAGCCGTTCGCAGCGTTCGATGATGAATGTCTCCGCTGCGTTTGACCGTCCAGTGGCCTGGCCTAACTCGCGGATGTTTTCAAAAATCTCCGCCAGCGAGTGCGGCGTCATCCACAAACTTTCCGGCTTGGGCTGGAGCAATTTCAGCGCGACCGTCAAATCATTGCCCGACGTGGCGCAGACCTGACACAAGTGTTGCGTCAGAATCAAATCCGGTTTCAGTTCACACAATAGATTTTCGTCCACTTGATAAAGGCTGCCGCCACTGCGGATGCGTTCAGCCACCGCGACATCGATTTCGCGCAGGCTCATTTTTTCCAAAGCGAGCGCAGGCCGGACGATGACGGGTTTCATTTTTGCCGCCGCCGGAAAATCACATTCATGCGAGACGCCGACGAGCTGGTCGCCGAGACTCAGCGCATACACCATCTCGGTCGCGGCGGGCAGAAAGGAAACAATGCGCGGGTGGTTCATGGGATTTGCTCAAAGGTTGTCTTGCTTTCCGAAGTCGCCTCTCTTGCCTGTGCCGCGGCGACGACCCGAATCTTTTCTGCGTCAGTCAAGACTCTCCGGTTGGCAATTTCAGACAACGACCGATGGCAGCCGGTGCAGACAGTTTTGTCTTCCGACATTTGGCAAACGTCAATACATGGAGATTCGATGGTCCCGGCGCAGCAAGTTCCAACTCGTGAATTTCCATGTAGGCCAGCAAATCTTTGGTGCGTTTTGCATGGGAGCAAATTCGGATTGGACGTGTGAACGTCGGCCCGTCCGTGACGAGAGTGTGATACTCGCCTTCCTCGCCACAGAGATCGAGGCCGGTTTGGTCGCGAACGTTACGCAAATCTGCAATGGCCGCGTCATCCAACTCGCGGCCCACCCAGCCCGCCGCGAGCCAGCGGGTGTTGACGCACGAGAAGATTACCTTGAATCCGTTGGCCAGTTGCTGTTGTAGCAAGGCGAGCCGGTCGCGGCCCCACAACGGCGTATGCACATTCATTCCCACCGGATGGCTGCGTTCACGAATCCAATTCGGACTTCCGTTCACTTCCGCGATGTCGCCGGTGATGACAGTGCTGATGCCCATTTTATCCCGCAATTCGCACAACGCGGCTTCGTAACGTTTCTCGAAGGGTTCGGTGATGGACAAAATATGATGTGGCAGTGCCAGTGCTTGCGCCTGCATTTTGATGAAGCCCGGCGGATGCGCCAAAAAATTCGGATTCAATGGTGCGAACGTAACGAGGCAACGGACATCATAACCGTCCTGCCCGGATTCATAAAGCGCCACTGAACAATCCTTGCCTCCGGTCCAGAGCATTGCTGCGCTTTGCATGGGATAAGTGATTGCTCTATGGACGCATCAGGCGACACCCGCTGCGGGTTCGCGTAGCCGGACAAAACGATTTTCCGCGAAGGCGAGTCCCCCGAAAAGCAGTGCCGAATAGAGCAAATTACCCAGCAACATATTTCGGAAGAATGGTATGGCGGCAACATAACAATCCACCAATCCGGCGGACGTTTTCGGATACAAATTGTCAATCGCCCAAACGCCGAAATTCGTCAGCACGAAAAACAATATCGCGCTCGCGACGGCAGCGAACGCAATGCGTTGAACCGAGCGACGGTGGCGCACCCAAAATCCAAAGCAGACCGTGAGCGCGAAACTCCCGTAAACCACCGCCGTGATCGCGTAAAATCCGAACACGAGGTCCCTCAAAAACAGTCCGGCTAGCGGCACGAGGAACGCGGTGCGCTTGCTGGAGAATTGCGCGCCGCCAAAGAGCGCGATGGCGGCAATGGGCGTGAAGTTGGGTGGATGCGGAATCAATCGTGAGGCGGCAGCCGCGAGGATCATTGCCGCGAGCATGGTGAATCGAGGTTTGTTCATATTTTTTCTTTCTGGTTGGTGGTCGGTTAATTTGTTTCAGTTTTATCAGGTAGCAAATCGCAAAACCAAAAGCCCTTCGTGCGGCGCGGACTGGACGGGCAGACGTAGGATGAATTGGAATCGCTCAGATGTGTCACTTCAACCGGGCGATAAACTTTTTCGCCGACTGTAAACCGCACCGGCTGTTTGAAAACCGGCCCGGCGAAGGCGAACGAATGGAACTCACCGTTCTCGCCGCAGGGATCAACTTCCGGCGGCAGCGTGGCGATAAAGTCTGCGTCAATGTTCCGGCCCACGGCATCTTCGCCGAGATACGCATCGTTCGCGCAGCAGATGACCGAACCGAAGCCGAGCGAAATGAATTCACGGATCAATTCGCGCGAATCAATTTTCCAAAGTGGGAAAATCCCGTGCAGGCCGACGCGCGCCAGATTTTCCTCGCGCCAGCGCTTGAGGTCTTCGAGAAAAATGTCACCGAAGACGCAGCCAGTGACGCCGCGCGCCTTGTGCGCGAGCAGGCAGGCGGACATTTTTTTCTGATACTCTTCGTTGGAACTGCGCTGGCTGACGAAGACTTTCTCAAGCGGCAGGCCGATGGCTTCGGCCTGCGCGTCGAGCAATTTCAGCCGCACGCCGTGCATGGAGACGCGCTGGAAATGCTCATTGCACGTCGTGAGCAGCGAGACAACTTCATAATGTTCGTCGCGCAAAATGCGGTTCAGCGCGAGCGCGGAATCTTTGCCGCCGCTCCAACAGAAGATGATTTTCTTTTTGACCATATATTATGGGCGTCCGGCCCGCACGCGATAAAAGCCTTTATCCACCGGTGCGTTCGTGTCCGGCAAAAATAGATTTGTTCCGTTGCCGCTGGCGGCAGCGGAAACGTCAGTCCACGAAACAAAATTCGTTGTGCGTTCGAGCGTGTAGAGCCAGTTGCTCCGGCTGATGAATTGCGCCTGCCAGAGGCCGTTGCTGAACGCGCCGGTAAGATTTTGCACCGGCGGCGGTGGGAGATTGACAACGAAATTGTTTACCGTGCCGTGAGCAAGGATGTCATCGCCAAAACCGTCGTCGTGAAAACTGCTGACGGCCAGTGTATCAAGCCGGAAATCGGTGATGGGGCCGGCATAGACAAACGGCAGCGCCGTGTAAAGGACGCCGTTGGTGAAGACCTGGCCGCTGATGGCGGGCGAACCAGCGGTGTGCGTGAGCGTGACCTGATATGTGACGCCGGGCAGCATCGGCTGGTCGTCATAGGTGAAATAAAAGTTGGTCGAGTTCATGTCATTCACCGTCATGTCCGCGAGCGAGGCGGCAATGGAATCGCCGAAGCCGGTGTCGGGGAAATAATCGAACTCAAACAAGTCCGGCGTGTTGGCGGCGGGCCGGGAAAAACTGGCGTTCGTGGCTTCGGAGAAATTCAGCAGCCCGACGGATACCTGTCCGCCGCCATTGACGACGGCGATGTCGCTCAATTGCAAATCAAACGAAACCGTGAAGGCGTCGTCCTTGGCGAGAATCGTGCCGAGCGGATGATATAGATAACTGTTGGGCTGCGTGGAATCCCAAGTGACCTCGACGTTTTGGTTCGTCGAATTCCAACCGAACAAATTAGTGTCGCCGAAAATATTCCAGCCGTTCGCCAACGGGTTCGCATAAAAATCATCGGCAAAGACCGGCGTGCCGCCGCGCACGGCGGCGAGCGCATCAATTTCCGATTTGCTGCTCAATACGTTCACGCGGACGTAGCGTACGATGGGCAGATTGACGAAATTTCCATTTGTGTCCTGCGCCCACGCGAGGTCGTAGCCGGTGCCGCCGGCGGAGCCGTTGTAGAGCGCGCGGATGCCGGTGAGTCCCAGACCGCCGAAGCTGCTGCCGGTCAGCGTTGGGTTGACGGGCAGGCGCGGATCGCCAAGACCGTCGGTCGGAAAAACATTGTCCGCCGTGGGCGCGAGCGCGGGGTTGAGCGTGAACCAGTTCACGCCATCCGCGCTGACTTCCACGCGGGTCGCGCCGGTGTTGTTGCCGCCGAGCGCGCCGGACGTGATGCCGCCGCCGGAAAAATTTCCATTGGTGATGGCGAAAAAGGTGTTGCCGAAAATCAAGAAATCCAGCCCAAACGGATTCGAGGGATTATTGATGATGGGCGAGTCAAACCGCAACGTGAGCGAGCCGTTCGTGCCGATGGACACGAGCTGGCTCTTGGCAAACGGCGGGCCGAACGGCGTGACGGAACTGCCGGACGCAGGCGCACCGAGCGCAGCAGACGTGTTGGTGTAGCCGGCGGCAAAACCGGTGCCGGAATTGTAATCAATCATGGAACTGGCGAATTGCGCGCGGACGGAGACGACGGATAGGACGAACAGGCTGGCGACTGCCAGCGAACGGATTTTCATTAAGCTGATCTTTCAATTTGTTCCGTGAAAATTAAAATCACGGAACGGTTTTAGTTGAGAGACCAGCGCGAAGCCTGAAAGCAAAAAACCTCCAGACTCCGGCAATACGGGGAATGAAGGCATCCAACGAATCCTGACGAAAAACAGTTCGTCAGGCTGGCCTCATCCTTCTCATTGACGGAGAAGTGACTCCGAAAAAATCGGAGTCCGACGAGCGCAATCAAACCGGCGAGACGCCGAGTGGAGGCAACCGGGGCGGTCGCGCTCCCCGAACCGAAGATTGTTGGGCACTTCGCGACGTCTCCTTCTCGGTGCGCCAGGGCGAAGTGGTGGGGATCATCGGCCTGCCCCGTGAAATAGATTTTCATCAACTTTCAACTTTCCCAATTTCCACCTTCCTGATTTTGAAATGACGATGCAGAACTTCCATTTCACCGGGGACCAACGGCGCGGGGAAATCAACGCTGCTGAAGATTCTGAGCCGCATCACCGAACCGACGGAAGGACGGGTGAAGGTGAGAGGACGCATCTCGCCAGTTTGTTGGAAGTGGGCATGGGTATTTATCCCGAATTGACGGGGCGAAAGGAATCAACCATCTTGTGGACATGAGCGTTGTTGCAACTCAAGTTGAAATCGGAGACATGATCTCTCGCACGCCGGGGATCAAGGGCGGTACGCCGCATCTGGCCGGGACCGGCGTCACCGTTCGCACCATCGTCCGGTGGCATCATTCCGGGCTATTGCCGGAGGAAATCGCAATTCGGATCGGGCACATCTCGTTGGCTCAGGTGCATGTAGCCCTGGCGTTTTATTACGCCAATCAGGAAGCCATGGACCGCGAAATGGCCGAGGAAGAAGCTGAGTCGGACCGGATTGAGCGTGAGCACCTGGCGCGGCAGCGGCAGGCGGCGGTACAGAAATGACCATTCGGCTCTACCTGGACGAAGATTCCAGTGACACAGATTTGCTGAAAGCGTTGCGCTTGCGCTCGGTGGACGTTGTCTCGACCGCGGAAGTTGGCATGCTGAAGCAGTCAGACGAAGAACAGCTTGGCTGGGCCGCCGAAAACCAGCGGGTTGTTTATAGTTCAAACCGGCGCGACTTCTACCGGATTCATTCGGATTGGATGCGAGACGGAAGAAGCCATTCCGGTATCATTCTGGGACACCAGCAACGCTACTCCATCGGCGAGCAAACATATCGCTTGTTGCGTCTGATTCACAGATTCACCGCCGAAGAAATGCAAAACCGCGTGGAATTCCTTAGCAATTGGGGCAGCACTATTTGACCGCTGACCCCTAATTTCAGTGTTTCGACTTTTGTTCCGCGCCCGTTTTTAGCATTTCAGTTTTTCAGAATTTCAGCGTTTCTTCTATGTCCGACACCATCATCTCGGTCGAAAACCTCGGCAAAAAATGCCGCATTCGCCACCAAGCCGAGCGCCAGCGCTATGTGGCGTTGCGGGATGTGATTGCGCAAAAAATGAAGGCACCGTTTCATTTTTTGAGGAGAGCGAAGATGGCAGATGGACTGGGGAGCGCAGGCGACTCGCCTGCTGCTTTCGGCGCCTCGCCGAAAGACAACTCCGGAGAACGGCGCGTTGCGGCTTCCGGCCCGGAGGGGGAGGCTACCAGCCTGGAGGGAGAATGCGCCCTACCCGCCACTCGGCGAGACGCCGACTGGAAGCAACCGGGGCGGTCGCGCTCCCCGAACCGAAGACTTCTGGGCGCTCAAAAACGTGAGCTTTGAAGTGCGCCAGGGCGAAGTGGTGGGCGTCATCGGACGCAACGGGGCGGGGAAAAGCACGCTGCTCAAAATCCTGAGCCGCATTACCGAGCCGACGGAGGGAAGGGTGCGGATCAAAGGACGCGTGGCGAGTTTGCTGGAAGTGGGGACGGGGTTTCATCCGGAACTGACAGGGCGGGAAAACATCTTTTTGAACGGGGCGATTTTGGGAATGCACCGGGCGGAGATTAAACGGAAGTTCGACGAGATTGTGGCGTTTGCGGAGGTGGAAAAGTTCCTGGACACACCTGTGAAACGTTACAGCAGCGGCATGTATGTGCGGCTGGCGTTTGCGGTGGCAGCGCATCTGCAACCACAAATCCTGCTAATGGATGAAGTGCTGGCGGTGGGAGACAAAGCGTTTCAAAAAAAATGCATTGGCCGCATGGAACAAATCGCGAGCGAAGGCAAGACGGTCCTGATCGTGAGCCACAGTATGAGCACCGTCAAAGCGCTTTGCTCGCGCGCTATGTTGCTGGAAGCTGGCCGGATCAAGGCCATCGGGCCGGTGGACGCCATTGTGGGTGAATATCTCAGCAGCAACCAAGCGGACGTTGCCGAGAAAGTGGTTGCCGACGAGGACCACTATGTGATCGGCAGCAAAGCCATTCGCGTGCGACGGGTCCGGTTACTGGACCCGCCCGTGAACAATTTCTCCGTTTACTGGCGGCAGCCGATCCGGGTGGCGCTCGAAATTGAAGTCACAAAACCTGTTGCGCGTGTAGCGTTTGGCGCGGGCATTCGCGCGCTTGACGGGACGCATATCTTCCATGTCCATCACGAAGACGACCGTTCCAAGCCGCTGTGGGACTTCGAACCGGGCCACTACCTCATCGAGCTGACGCTCGATAATCCTCTGAGGCCCGGCCTCTACAAGCTGCACTTTGGAGCCGACATCGAGCATATCGAGATGAAGCTCATCTTCGGTGTGGACGCCGTGACGCTGGAGGTCTTGGATCATTCAAAGGAGGGTTTGGTGCCTAAGCACTCCAACTCAGGCCTCGTCAACGGCGATTCCGTCTGGAAATCCCCAAAGCGAATCTGAGCAGCGGAACCTCCTGGTCAAGAGCAATCCAGCAAACGCGTTTTATTGACTGCTAGTGCAAGACTCTTGGCAGTGGCTGAACCGTGCTTACATCGATGAAACGTGGCTTCAAGAAACTACGCGTGCTTTTGCTTCATCTGGAATTCCCAAGCTGGTCGCAAGGCCGACACTGGCCGTATTCAACGCAATTGAGTTTTGAAGAAGGGTTGCGGGCGAACGGAATCCACTTCGCCAGCGTCACGACGCCGTGGTTGCCGCGAGTGCCGGACATGTTTCGTGGCACGAAGTTCGACCAGGTCTGGGTTGAAATCGTGCACAACCCCCTCGATGACGCTTTCCTGGATTGGATCGCGAGCGCCGCGCCAGTGCGAGTTGCTCTCTTGTTGGAGTCGCTTGAACACACTCCAGAGGAATGCCAAATCTGGCCGTTGTTCGCAACGCGCAAGAAACTGGTCGAGAGCCGCCTCCGGTACATGACCCACACGATGGCGTTTGATGACCACGATGTTGAAACAATTAATGGCGATGGGTTCGCTCCAGCCATGTGGTGGCCGCCGGGCGTACCCAAGCGGTTCATCAGCAACCGCACCTCGACGGCATTCAAGCAGCCCGCCGTGTTCAGCGGCGGACTCTACGGCGGGCGCGAGGGCTGGCTGAAACGGCCTGAGTTGAAAGGCCTCATGGTCATGCAACCTTCTGCCGAGGCAGGAACGCCCTATCCGCGAATCTTCGACACGCTCCGGCAAGGATGGCGACTACATCTCGCTCACGGACATGCTTCAAGCGAAGGACGGTGAGTTCTTTATCTCTGATTGGTTGCGAAACCGCAATACGGTCGAGTTCCTTGGCATCTGGGAATCCGTTTTCAACCCCGGTTTTAATTATGGCGAATTCGCCATAATTAAAAGTCAGGTGGGCCTCAACAGCTACAAAATCAACGTGAAGGATTGGGTCGAGAAAACCAACGCCATCGGCCTCAAAGCCACGCCGGGGCGATATGGCGGCACATTTGCCCACCTCTCGTCCTCGCGAACATGGAGGGCATGAATGCCGAGTTCATTCACATGGGATTGCCGCAGGGTGAACGGCTGAAACGGCTCAATCAAATTGCCATTCGCCAGATGCAAGTCCTGACCTCCACAAGTTTGAAAGCGTTGCCCGGCACGAAAGACAAATAAATCCGTGATGGCTTTTGCGGCTCAAGCCTTGCGCCTTTGCAGCTTGGCGTCTTTGTGTTGAATCGAATCAGCGGTTGAAAGCACCTCACCCCGGCCCTCTCCCCAGCGCGGAGAGGGAGAAGTTTTCATGTCGTTCGTATGTTTCGTGGTTAAGAATAATTCTCCATCTCCACGCACCAGCAGACCGGATTGCAGTCGCCGAAGACATTGTCCACGCGGCGGAACGGACTGGCTTTCGTTTGGGCCAAGCGAATTCGCCGCAGCAACCTCGGCCACAACAAACCATCGGGCCGGTCTATCGCGCAGTTCAGTCTGGCAATCCGTGTCCCTTCGTCGTTATGCTTTCCGTGTTGTCGCAACGAAAACCCGTCGCGAACTGCGCGATCAATGAAAATGCCATTCCCACTCAAACCAAACCTGTCGCCTCCAGCCACCCGTTTCCTGACTCGCGTCACGATGCTCGCGCCAGGATGGCGGATGCCAGCCACATGGCTCGTGATTGGTTTCACCGTTCTTCTCGCCAGCGTGACTGTGAGTCGGGCCACGGAACTCAAACTCCCGCAGCTCTGGCAAACGGATTTGCAGATGTTTCTGGAAAGCGCGGGAATGGTCGCGGACATTAACGGCGATGGCCGCGACGAAGTGCTGGTCGCCGGGCGCGAGGAATTGTTCGCGCGCGATGGACGCGGAAAGGCACTGTGGGGTTGGCGGACCAAGACGCGCTTCATGACTTATCCGGCGGTGCTCGCCCGGCCGGGACAACCGTCGTTGATTTACGTGGCGGACACCGGCGGCGTGTTGACATGTCTCGATGGGAACGGCCAAGAAATCTGGCACGCGCAATTGAAAGGCCCATCGTCCTGGTCCGCCTCCGTGGTCTGCGATCTCGATGGCGACGGCAAGGCGGAAGTGATTCAAACAGACGAGTCGGGCACAGTCTGGGCGTTTTTGGCGACGACCGGCAAACCGTTGTGGCAGGCAAAAGTGAAGGGCATCCCCGTCAGCCCGGCTGTCGGTGATCTGGACGGCAATGGAAAACCGGAAATCGTCGTGGCCACCGGCGAAGGCGTCGTCACGGCGATCAACGGCAGCGGTCAAGTGCTATGGGAACGAAACATCGGTGGCTCCTCGCCATCGTGGGCCACGGCGGCACCGGTCATCTTCGCCGGGGCTGACGGGCGCGGGCGGGTCGCAGTGGCATCGAGCGACGGGCAGTTTTTCTGCCTCGACAGCAAAGGCGAAATTCTCTGGCAACGCGCGACGCGCGGGGCGGCAGCTTCCACGATTTCCGTCGGCGACCTCGACTTCGATGGCCGGGCGGACTTATGTCTGATCACGCAGGTCGGCGTGATTTATCGTTACGATGAAAGCGGACGGCTGCTCTGGGAGATCGACATGCAGGGTCGCAGTCTCGCGCCGGGTGCGATGATTGATTTGGATGGCGACGGCAAACTCGAATACACGCTTTGCACCCAGGACGGTTTCCTCCAGGTGCTAAACCACACGGGCGAGTTCATTTACCGCTACCACTTCAAAAACCGAACGATCAATGTGACACCAACTTTCGGCGACGTGTCGGCGGATTCGCCCGGCCTCGAAATGCTTATCACTGGCGGTGAGTCCGGTATTGCGTTCTGTCTCGGCACCTCGGCGGCCACCAACGCGGTCGCGCATTGGAAATCCTACCGCGGCGACGTGCGCAATAGCGGCTCGTGGTTTGGGCTCCGCCAAAGCGTAGCGCAGACTTCCAAGTCTGCTGTGTCGCAGGTTTCCAAACCTGCGGAGCGTGGAGTGTCAACCGCGCTGCCGACTGGGAAGTCGGCGATACAGCAGGTTGGGAAACCTGCGCCACGAGCGGCGGAAGGAGATCAGTTATCGGCAATCCAGATGTCGCCTCAAAACCTCGCCGCCGACGAAGTGTTCACCGGCCAACCCATTCGTTTCATCATTCAGTATCCCAAGTCCGGATCTGAACCGCTCACGGCCACCGCTGTGTGCATCCGGCCGGATGGCGCGCGACAGATGGCCACAACCACGGTGCTCGGAAAGCACAGTGAGTTGCTCATGCCAGTCGCGATGATTGCACCGGGAACTTACCACTTCAACTGGACGCTCAAGGAAGCGGACGGCCACACTCTGGCCTCCGGCGAGCGTTCGATTGTTCTACAACCGTTCGTCAACGAGCGTGCGCTGGTCGCCCGAGCATTGACAGCGTTGCGATCGGTGACGGACACCTCGGAGCAAACACTTCCGCTCTCCGCGCGGGCGTTGCTGCGCGAGGCGTCGTCGCTCGAACTCGAAGCGAAAGCAGTCGCGCCGTTGCAGGACGGCGTGCCCGGTAGCGCGATCGACCAGGTGCAGGCCGCGCTGGCAAAGACCACCGCACTGGTCGCACACGCCCAGCGGTCACTTGCCATTTCGGAAGTCGTTCGGCAAGCGACGGCGCTGGGTCCGGGGACGAGCCTCATCGCATTCGAGGGCACGATGTGGGAGAACCGCAAAGTGGACGAACAGTTGCCAGCCCGCGCGGCGAATCCGCTGCACCTTGCGCGCACCGCCGTTCCGGGTGAGCACGAGCCGGTTGCCTTGAACCTGTTCAACGTGACCGATCACGAATTGCTGGTGCGCGTGCAGATGGATCCGCTGACCAACGGAATCGTCGTGACTCCGCATCGCTCGGTCGGCGTACCGACGTCGCTCGGGGAAGTCGCGTGGGACGCGCTGCCTGAACTGGACGAGACTGCCACGCTGGTGATTCCGTCGCTGGCGAGCCGTGAGCTGTGGCTGGATGTGGATCTTGCCGGCGCGAAGCCCGGCGAACACAAGCTCAGACTCCGGCTCCAGGCCCTCAACGGCGCGGGGGTGCTTGACGCGCCCGCACATCCGCATTCGGTGCCGCCACCGGAAACAGCGGTTGAAATCACGCTGCGGGTCCCGAACTTCGCCATGGTTCCGTCGGGCGACTTCCGCCTTTGCACGTGGGCTGCGCCAGAGGAGGCGAACCTTCCCGACTTGCTCGCGCATGGAAACAACGTTTTCCCTACTACGCTCCCCGGGGCGAAATACAACGCGCAAGGCCACCTGACCAACTCCGATTTCAGCAGGCTGGATCCGGTGCTGGGCCGGTTGCGCGGGAAGGATGTCGTGCTGTTGTTGCAGGGCTTACCTGCTTTGAAGGGTGAGGTCGGCAGCGCCGGCCACCTGGACGATTTGAAAAAGTTTCTCGCCGAGTTGGTCGCCCACCTGGCCGGCGCAGGCTTCGACACGAATCATTTCGCGCTGTATCCATTCGACGAACCAGGTGGCGTCGGCTGGAGTGCGGTCAATCAACTCGTGGCCTTCGGGAAGCAGGTGCGCGCGGTGAATCCCGGTATCATGCTTTACATGGATGGCGGCGGCGAGTTGCCGATGTTTCAGGCGATGGCGCCCGTCATGGACATCTGGACGCCGAGCATCTACATGCTGGCCGAGAAGACCCCGCTGATGGACGTGGTGCGCAGGAACGGAAAGATGTTGTGGTCTTACAACTGCGGTTACGCCTACACCCGCCCGATCGGACCCAACATAAAAAACATGAACCTCATCGGCGATTACCGGAACGCGGCACTGCTGGCATTCCGGCATGGGGCCACTGGCATTGGCTACTGGTGTTACAACCTCGGCGGCGATCCGTGGGGCCGTGTGGACATGGAATATCAGTTGGTCTATCCGGGCCGCACCAAGCCGGTGACCAGCCGCCGTTGGGAAGCGGTGCGTGAAGGCATTGAAGATTACCGCATCCTCGCGGCGCTGCGCAAACTTCTCGTGACGGATGGCGATGCAAGACTGGGAGCAGCCACTCGCGACCGGATCAAACACCTGCTTGAATTCAGCCTCCCTGGCATGATTGACCAAAGCCTCGAAGAAATGACGCGCGGGTTGGGGCGAAACGTGATTGACGCGAGCAACAACGACGCGACCATCCGCGCGTTCCGCCGCGAGATGATCGAATGTGTGGAAGCGGTGGCGGGCACGATTAGCCGGTGAAACTATTGTTAATGATTATCCAGGTCATATTGTGCACGTTATTCCAATTTCAGCCGCGAGCGCGCTCAGTCGTGTTCGTCGTGGGGATTCTCCTCTCGATCACCTCCCTCCCGGCGGCCACCACCAGGCCGCCTTACTACGGGCATGAAACGGTGTTGGACGCATGCATCGTCAGCGATTGGTAACGGCTTCAATGAAGCCTGTCACGTTCCGAGTTTGCCTTGCTCGTTGTCCACGCGCGCCGAATCATCTGTGAAATCCGCTTGCCCGCCGGCAGAAACTGCCTGACAGCTCTGCCATTGGCCGGTGGGCCGCCTGACATCCGGAAAACTTCTTGCGCGGTTTTTTGTGTTCAGACAGATTGACTCTCGGTAAATTCCGCCAGAACTCCTGGGGGAGGCGTGCGGAACGAGTTTCCAAGCAACCGCAACCCCGAATGGAGCACTCGATCATGTCGTTCGCACAATGGACAGGAATGTTGGTGGTCACCGGATTTCTTCTTGCCGCGGCGGGACAAGCTATCGGCCAAGCTGCGAGCCAGGTTCCCGAGACCCCATTACGCGATGGATGGGCCGTCCAATCGTCGGCCAAGGTTCCTGCTCCGGGCGAGAACATTTCCACAACGGCCTTTTCCCGGGGTATCTGGATGGCAACTGGCTCATCATGAAGGAGGGCAGCCCGTTTCGCGCTCCCTGGTGGTATCGCGTGGAGTTCTCCATGCCACACCAAAGCAAGGGGCGCTGGGTGACGCTCCATTTCGACGGCATCAGCTACAAGGCCAACGTCTGGCTGAACGGCAACCGCATCGCTGACAGTGAGACGATGAAGGGCATGTTCCGCCGCTTCGAGTTTGATGTCAGCAGCAAGCTTGACTATGACGGCAAGAACGTGCTCGCCGTCCAGGTGATCCCCTCTGGGCTGCTCACGAACCTGCCGGCCAGAACCAAACAAATCGAAGCAGTGACGGGCTGGGACGATCACAATCCGCAGCCGCCGGACCGCAACCTGGGCGTATGGGCCGATGTGTTTCTTCGCGTGCAGGGTCCCATCACGATGCGGAATGCCTATGTGGAGACCCACCTGCAAGTCCCAGCGCTGGATAAGGCGGCACTGACGGTTTCTACGTTCGTCACGAACCGCACCGACCGATCCGTCAGTGGCGAGTTGGTCGGCAAGATCGAGTCCAGCGAATTCTCCCAGAAGGTCACGCTCAAACCCGGTGAAACAAAGGAAGTGTTCTTCAAGCCGGAATCCTTCGCGCAGTTGAACCTCCGAAACCCGCGCGTCTGGTGGCCCAATCCGCTGGGAAAACCAGAGATGTACACCCTTGACCTGAGTTTCCTCGTGGACAACCAGGTCTCGGATGCCCAGCAGGTCCGTTTCGGGATCCGCCAGCTCGACACGGTTATCAACGACGAAGAATGGCGCAAGTATCGGATCAATGGACATGACATCCTCATCCGCGGCGGGGCGTGGATGACGAGCGACATGATGCTCAACCTTTCCGACCGCCGCTACACCGCGCTCGTGCGGTATGCGCACGAGGCCAACCTGAACATGTTGCGGTCGGAAGGGTTTTCCATCCGCGAGACTGAGAACTTCTATGATCGCTGCGACGAACTAGGGGTCATGGTTACCCAACAAATCTTCGGCCGCAACATCCCCGATGAAGCGCTTGCCATCTCTTGCATTGAGGACATGATGCTGCGCATCCGCAATCACCCGAGCCTCGCGCATCTTCTCGGTCACGACGAAACCTTTCCCACTCCATCGCTGAACAAAGCCTACCTCGACTTGATCGAGCGCCATCGCGTGCACCGCACCTACCAGCCGCACTCCGGAGCGTTTGCCGTCGCCGAGCGCAAGGAAACGGGCGGCACCCGCACCGGCACGCTTGAACTGTGGACCTATGCCGTCCCATCCCATTACTACCTGCGCAAAGACGACGGGGCTTGGGGCTTTGCTCAATCGGGCGGCATTGGCGGCATCACTGTCGTGCGCGACAGCCTGCGTCAGATGATGCCCGAGGACCAACTCTGGCCGCCCCTGCAATCCGAGGCTTGGTCGTTTCACACGGTTACTCAGGGCGCGGAGTACTTCACTGAGGTCAAAAAGGCCATGGCGCGCGGCTACGGCGCGCCCAAAAATTTCGATGATTTCTGCAACAAGGCCTACGCCATGAACTACAACAGCGCCCGCGGCATGTTCGAGGCCTACGGTCGCAACAAATACTCCGCCACCGGTATCACCACCTGGAAATACGACGCCGCCTGGCCTGCCGCCACAACCTGGGCCTATATCGACTGGTATCTGCGCCCCACCGGCGCCTATTTCGGCGCCAAGAAGGCCTGCGAACCGTTGCACGTCCAGTATGCCTACGACGACGACGGAATCTACGTCATCAACAGCTTCTATCAACCGTTCAGCGGGCTGGAAGTATCCGCGGCCGTTTACAATTTTGACCTGACTAAAAAGCTGGCGAAAAGGGCCATAGTGAACGTCGAGTCCGACGGCAAGACCCTGGCCTTCAAACTCGTTTGGCCGGAAGGACTGAGCAAGACCTTCTTCGTCAAACTCGAATTGCGCGACCAGGCCGGAACGTTGCGGTCGCAGAATCTCTACTGGCTTTCCACCACGCCCGACATCCCGGGACCTTCAGGACCTGAGTTTGGGGCTTTCATCGCCAAACCGAAATCCTCCGCCGATTTCACTCTGCTAAACACTTTGCCACCGGTGACTCTCGAAATGAAATCGACCCACGAAACCCACGGCGAAGAAGAATGGGTGTCGGCGACGCTCAAGAATCCCGGACCGGGCCTGGCTTTCCTCGTGCAACTGGCCGTGACGAAGGGGCCGGGCGGACGCGAAGCGGGTCCCTCGTACTGGGACGACAACTACGTCAGCCTGTTGCCGGGCGAGACGCGCACGCTAAAAGCCATCGTTCCCAAGTCCGAACTCGAAGGTAAGGACCCCACCGTGCGAGTGCTCGGGTGGAATGTCCGCTAAAGCGGGGTAAAAGTTTACTTCTGTCATGAGGCTCAAAGCGCTCCAAGTCCTGCCGCAAGCGCGCTCAGTCGTGTTCGTCGTGGTGATTTTCTTCACGATCACATCGCTCCCCGCGGCGACCACTAAGCCTCGTTACTACGGACATGAAACAGTTGAGGACGCGCGCGGTGTCATCGCGCCGTGGTATCGCGGTCTGAACGGCCAGTGTGATTGGCGCGTGCGCATCGCGGCGGAAACGTTGAAGCGTTACCCGTGGACCACGACGAGCAGTGCGGTTGCGGCCTACCCGCACTATGTTTTCAATGGTGCATGGAAGATTGATACCAACGGTGTGATCACGCCCGCCCCGCTCAAGGACTGGGACAACGGCGACATCGGCCAGCGCGCCACCAGCGTGTTGAACGGCTTCGTGGACTACTACCGCTACACCGGCGACCCGGCGGCCATTGCGCACCTGACCTACATGGCGGACTTCCTCGTGGACTGGTGCGTCACGCCGCTTGAGCATCCGTGGCCCGGCGTGTTCATCAGCGTGCCGGTCAAGGGCAAGCCGTATGGCCGTTGCGATCCGAACGGGATGATCCAGCTCGACCTCGTCGCCTGCACGGGCCAAGCCTTGCTGCGCGCCTACCAGGTCACCGGCAATCGGCGCTGGCTCGACACGGCGCAGCATTGGGGCGATCTGCTGGTGGCGCATTGCAACCTGAATCCGAACGCCGATCCCTGGCCGCGTTACGTGAATCCCGAAGCCTCACCATGGAAGGACAACAAACAAACCGGCGGCGTGACAATGATCCTTGGGTTTCTCGACGAGCTGAGGCGACTCGGCCCCACGGACAATGACTCGCACGTGGTCGCGGCGCGCGAGGCTGGCGAACGTTATCTCCGCGACAAACTGCTGCCGGCCTGGGCAGTGGATGACACCTGGGGCCGTTACTTCTGGGATTGGGACAACCCTGTTCAGAATTGCCTGACTACACCGGATGCTGCGCGTTACCTGCTCGATCACCCGGCGCGGTTCCCGAACTGGCGGACGGATGCGCGCAACATTCTCTCCGTTTTTCTCAACCGCACCAGTGTCGCCCTGGATTCGAGTGGCGACGTTTACAGTGGTGCATGGGCTTATCCGGAATCCAGTGGCTGCTGCCGTCGATCCCTTTGGTACGCGCCGCTGGATTTGGCGCCGGCTTTCGCGCAATACGCTGTTCAATCCAGCAGCGCGTGGGCGCGCGAACTGGCGCTCCGCCAGGTCGTGCTGCAAACCTACGACGGCCACGAGAACGGTCAGACCGAGGACAACATTGACGGCGGCGTCATCGTCAACGGCAGTTGGTTCAACATCGCCCATCCGATGCCGCTGCGATTCCTGTTGGCGGCGATGGCCTGGTTGCCCGAGGAACTCGGCGCCAGCCGGGAGAACCACATCATGCGCTCGTCCGCCGTCGTGACGTCGGTGATTTACGGCGCGGGCCGGATTGAATACTTAACCTTCGACGCGCCGACGGACACAGTGGAAGTGTTGCGGCTAGCGTTTGTGCCCAAGGAAATCCGGGCTGACGATAAACCACTGCGCTCCCGCCGCGTTTTGAAGGCCAACGGTTACACTGTGAAACGTTTGCCGAATGGCGACGCGCTGGTGACCATTCGCCACGATGCGGCCAAACGCATCGTCGTCACCGGCAAGGATCCTCAACGCGCGCTGGAAAATTCGGCGCTGGATTTCCAAGGCGCGTGGCGGGAGGAAGCGGACGCCCCTGCGTTTGACGCAACTGAGAGACACACAACTTCCGTCACCATGAACCGACCCACCCCCGACCCCTCCGAGGAGGGGAGCAGAACGACGGACGCGCGACGGCAGTTCCCCTCCTGGGAGGGGTCAGGGGTGGGTTCATGGCCCCGACGCATGATTTCGGAATCGTCGGGATACTCCATGAACCTGGGAGCGCCGGCATCCTGGCCGGCGCGTTGGAATTCGGGAAACTCGCCGGCACGGATGCCGGCGCTCCCAGGCCGGTGCCACGTGGCGGAGAGCGCGGGCGCAACGCTGACAGCGCAGTTCGAAGGCAATCAAGTGCGACTGATTGGCCGCGCTGATCCGCAAGGCGGGCTGGCAGATGTTTTTCTGGATGGTGAAAAGCAACTCGCCCCGATTGATTGCTGGAATCCATCGCCCCGGAGCCAGCAGGTGCTTTACTACCGGAACGGTCTGGCCGCCGGCGCGCACACACTCAAGATCGTGGCGCGTGGAGATAAAAATCCGTACGCCAGCGGCACGCGGGTTTATGTGGACGGGATCCAGTTTTCGAAGGCGACCGGCGCGCATCATTTTCCGAGCGGCAAGGGGCCGACGGAAACTCAGCGGATGATTTTCGGCTACACCGGCCGGATGGACTTGCGTGATACACGCGGGCACTTTTGGCGGCCGGCGACCGAGTTCGTCACCCGCCTGGCCTCCCTCAAGGACTCCGTCCGCGAATGTTGGTGGACTCACGCGACGGACGAACCGATTCGCGGCACCGCCGACCCGGAGTTGTATCGCTACGGCGTTCACGCGACGAATTTCTGGGTCAACGCGACAGTCGGGCCGGGGAAGTATTACGCTCGGCTGAAGTTCGCCGCGACGCGCGGCCAGGACTCGCGCACGAACTGCTTCGACATCAGTATCAATGGCCGGCGCGTCGTCGAGCGATTCGATGTGCGCGCCACGGCGGGCGGACCTGACCGCGCCGTGGATCTGGTCTTCAACGACCTCGCTCCACGCAACGGAATCATCGAAGTCCGCCTCACCGGCGCGGAGCGATTGGAAGGCGGCAAGACGGTGCGCGGTGAGGCGTTCTTGCAGGCCCTGGAAATCGGCCCCGGCCACGGCGGTCGTGGCGCGAAACCGGCCTCAGTGCCGGCTCAATAGCGTCGGCTTCCAAACGGAATGAGACTCGCGATCTGCTCGAACTTCAATCGCGGCACATCACCGGAAGCTCGCAACGAACCGATCGGGTTGCCAATCAGACGAGCAATCAATTTGCGGTAATCTCTATCCAGCGCACTTCCCCCGCGCGCACTTGCAATGGCAGACCGCGAAGCATTTGCGCCCCAACGATTGTTTCCGGTCTGGCTCTGTCCATTCTTACGCGGTAGCGCCGGTCGGCCTCGACGGTGAACCACTCCGACCATTCGTTGAGACGCGGATAATTCACGGGCAACCTGAGGTTGAGACGGTGGCGCGGCTGGTCGAATACGATGTTGCCCTGCCAATCCTTCTCCGCCCGCAGCGCCATCACCAATCCGTCGCCTGCGCGCGCCGTACCGAAGCGCAGATCGGGCCGCCACGGACGGCAGATCGTGCCTTGAGTGTAGAAGCGCGCGACCAGTAATGCCGTGCGGGCATAATTACCGTCGCCATACCAGCCCTCGACGATGCCGTTTTCGCGTTGTTTGCCGAGGAAGATCGGAAGGACTTTCTCCAACCAATCGAAGCCCTCGCGGGTCGGGAAACGGTTGAGGAGATAAGTCGCGCCTTCGATTGAATCCGCGTAGGCGTCGGCGCCGTTCCAATCGAGATAGCGCGGTTTGTCAATGTTGTGCAGCGCCTCTTTCACGGCCGCGAGCATCGGGTTGTCGCCGGTCGCCGCGCCAAACGCCGCCGTGGCGCTGAGCGCGTAACCCCAGGTATCCGGCGTTTCTTTGTTGAGCGACTCGCCTGTCGAAGATCGGATCAAGTTGTACCAAAGCCCATCCTCGTTGCGCGCCTTGGCGAGCAGACGATGGAACATCGCCGCCAGCGGCTCGCGATAGCGCGCGGCCTTTTCCGCGTCAAACTCCTTGGTGATGACATATAGCTCGGCCAGACCGCCGATGAGTTCGTTGCCATGGTCGTTCAGATTGAGCGAGTCTTTGATGGCTTCGTGCTTCGTGAAATCCCATCGGTAAGCCGGCAAGCCCCCGTTCTTCGGCAGCACCTCGAAGCAGTACGCGTCAACAATGCGCTCGGCCCAAGCAAGATACTTTTTTTCGCGCGTCATCGCGTAAACCCGGGCAAGCGTTTGCAGAACGTCGCCGTTGACCTCCGTGTCATCGGCCGGGAGTGTTCCAAAATCACTTTTGATTGCCGCGCGTTCGAAGATCGCGTCGGTCAGTTCGATCATCCGGTCCACCCATGGGCCGCGGCCCATGACTTCGGTCATCGGGATCAAGCCGTCTTTGCAATACTCCGCCGCGTTGAAGACGAGTCGCGGCAGGTCTGCGTTCGTGTAAACGAACGCGCGGTTGGTGATCGAATACCAGTCGGGCAGCACGCCGAGGTGGTCGGTAAGCCTTTTCTCCTTGGGAATGATTTGCAGAATTTCGTCGAGCCGCTCGGGCGCGAGGAAGTAAGCCGTCAGCGAGAGGAACGGAAACATGTCCGCGGCGTTATCCTGCGGCGCCCACACGGGTTGATCCACGCGGCGCGGGTAAAGCCCGGACTCAGGGTCGCGTGTGGCCCACCAGCCATCCAGCACTCCGAGAGCGCGACAGAAATTGCGCCGGGCAATCTCACCGCGGCGGAGAAGTTCGTCAGTGAAAGCTTTGCCCCTCACCCCGTCCCTCTCCCCATCGGATGGGGAGAGGGTGTCCGCAGGACGGGTGCGGGGACTCCACGGCCAAGCGACGCCGATTTTTTCCCGCAGCGGATTCCAGAAATATGCGCCGTGGAACACATGGCCGCTCGGATGAATGTCGAGTAACAAATCCTTTTCGGCCCTGAATACCCGATACGCAGGTTGGATTTCGGCGAACGCCTTTCGCGCGATGTCCACGGGGAACCCGCCCGGCGCGCGCTCCTTCTCGCCAATTTCCAGCACGAGCGGACGCGGCGCGACGCACGCGAAAATGTCGGCGAAATCAAAATGCTCCTCAAGCCTGGGGAAATTCCAACAGGGACAATGCCCGCGCTTCATGTTGTCAATAGTCGTGAGCCAACCGCTGCTGCACGCGGCCTTGATGCGCGGGTCCATCGCCGCCACATACATCGTGGTCTCACCGCCGAGCGAAAGGCCGGCGACCGCGATGCGCTTCTTGTCCACCTCTGGCCGGGTCTCAAGGTAATCAATGCAGCGCAACGCATCCCACACGCGTTCGCCCATCAGCGTCCAGTTGGTGTGCTGCAATTCATGCTGACCGATGTCCGGCGAAATCACTACGTAGCCCATCTCTGCCAGCGCGCGGCCATACCAGTAGAGACTTTCTCCGCGCACGATCTGGCTGCCCGTGCCGCTGTGGCCGTGCAAAGCGAGTACCGCCCCGACTTTTTTCCGTCGGTCTTTCGGCACCGCCATCCACGTGTGAACCCGGCGATCCGGCAGCGTTTGCAGCGAGACTTCTTCGAGCACGTACCCGCCCGCCGGCATTTCGATGCGCTGAATAACTTTCGCGTCAAGTGGGACAGATTTCGGTTTGCCGCCGCCCATCATGAGGGCAAAGAGTTTTTCGCGGGCGTCGTGTTG
The DNA here is from genome assembly GCA_016200005.1 of Verrucomicrobiota bacterium. Classification (NCBI taxonomy): domain Bacteria; kingdom Pseudomonadati; phylum Verrucomicrobiota; species Verrucomicrobiota bacterium. Next base: position 45,929 of record JACQFP010000013.1, read on the forward strand.
CCAGCGAATTGCGTCGCGGGATGTGGTAGCGGCGAAGCGCATCGTGCGGTTTGTTTCAGCAGCACGAGCGCGTAGCGACAGCGCCGTCGCCAGAATAAGAAACATCGCAAGGATTTTCATAAATCAGCGCGCGTGTCTATCAGCGGGAACGGTATGCGGTCACAACCGTCGCCGACCCGATATTTCCCGGCAACTCCACCCATTCGCCTTTGAATTTCTTCCATGCCTTCCCGTTGACCGTAACCGAAGCGAGCGGGCGTCCGTTGGGTTCGCGGAAACGCAGTCGGATTTGTTTGGGTGGATTGCGCGTCGGACCGTCGAGCCGGGCGATGATTTGGTTTTCACCGCTGGTGTAGAGCACACTGGTTTTGCCAAAGTAAGTCGCCGTGCGTTCGATACCGCAGCGCTGGCCGGGCTTGAGCCATTCGCGCGGTACGACCTGGCCGATCAGCAGCGTGTCGCCTTCCTCGCGCACAAAAAGATAGCGCAGCCAGCCGCAGCAGTTCGCTTCGTCGCTGCTCTTGAAATGATCTCCTCGCCAGTCGTCGAAGTAGGGCGCGGCGTGCTCAGTGTTCATGCGCACATCGGGGAAGTAGCTCACGGATTGCGCGTTGAAGAGCGCGCGCAGGGCGTGCTTCGGTTCGTCGCGGTAGAGATACGGCTCCACGTCCAGCAACAGGCAGGCCTGCATGGACATGCCGCCGCGACTGAACCAGTGCTTCTCGAAGTCGTCCACTGTGTAGCCGTATTGGTTGGAGAGATAAAGATTGTCTTCGTAGTCCTTGAGAATCCACTCCGCTTCCGGCGAATGCACATCAAGCGCGCGCGTGATGAGTAGGTGCATCGCGCCTTCGAGCGTTTCACAAATCCAACCAAAGCTGCGCCCGCGGCGGTGAACGTGAGAGGGAACCTTTGGCACCGCCGTGCCGTCGCGCAGCCGGACGACCGGGGAATGTTCGCTGGCCTTGCGGAAGTTGGTTAGCAGCGCGGTGTGGTAGGCGGTGGCTTCGGCGCGAATGCGTTTGGCGTCGGGATGTTTGATCTGTTCGAGCGCCCAGACAGCGGAATCCAATCCGCGCCAAGTGTAACAACTCGTCGAGAGCCATGTCCACCAGTCCCCAATGTCTTCGAGGCTGCCGGCGGGCAGAAGGCCACGCTCCAGTTCGTGGCGGACTTTCGTGCGCGCGGTTTCGCGGATGATCCAGTCAGCGCCCTTGACGATGCCAGGCGCTGCGCGACGCAGCCACGCTTCGTCGCGCGTGAAGCGATAATGCTCTCCGAGCATCCAAAGAATCCAACCGTGGTGTTGATTGTAGCCGCCGTGTTCGTAGCCGCCCGCGCCGTAGAGGACGCCGTCCTTTGACTCGAACGAGCCGGGCAATTCCACCGTGCCTTGGTAGTGCAGCCAGGCGTCGAGGCAATCCTGCGCCTCCTTGTGATAGCCGCGCCGGTCGAGGTCCACGACCATCATGCAGGACTCGTTGGCAAACGCGCCGTAGCCGAACGACCCAACTCGGGCGAACCGGCGGTCGCTGCCCGGCTCGCGCTCGCAGTTGACCAGCAAATGCATGGCGTGTGAGCGGTAGAACTCGTTGAGCATCGGCTCAGGGGTGATGAGTTTTGCGCTCTCATTCAATCGCTGCCGCCAATAACCAGCCACTTCCTTGTGCTCGGCGTCGAAGTCCAGCCGTTTCAACGCAGCTTCCTCGGCGGGTTCGGTGAGGACGACGTAGGGAATCTTCAGCATCAACGAGCGCGATTCGCCGGGAGCGAGCGTCCAGTTCCATTGAAACTTTGTCGGGTCACCGTCGGGGGCGGCGTTGGCGATGAACTGGCCGCGCACCTTGTCGCCAACCCAGAGCAAGCCTTCGGCATCAGCGCGAAGCGAGAGATTCTTGCCGCCGGCCTTCCAGTTTATTGGTAACGTAACGGTCTTCGGTTCATGGGTGGGGTTGACACAGTCGAACCGCGCCAACCAGACAGCGAAGGCGTCAGCGGGCGGCGGCGGCGCCTCGGCGTGGGTGCCGGTGAGCACCGTGACGAAAGCGGTTTGTTCGATGCGCACGTCCTCGCGTTCCCAGCGCGTCGTGACGATGGGCAAACTCTCCTCCTCCAACGTGCGGAAGGCCGGCCGGGCAGGGAGGCCGAAACCGACGCTGGCGTCGCCAGCTTCCAAATTAAGCCGCGGCGTGTCGGCACCGGGCCGCCGGCGAAGGAATTCGTCGTTGGTGCGGAAATCGATTCCGCCATGCGGTTGCAGCCGGAAACGCTGTCGCCCGCCGTCCAGTCCGAGCGGGAAATAAATGTCGGATTTTTTGTGCGGAATGCCGGCCCAGGCGTTGCTCCAGGTTTGCTCCGGCATTTCCGCGACCCGGTCGTAGAGCGTTTTGGCGCCCAACGACTTTTGCTCGGCGGCGAGGGCAGCGTAATCGCGCGTATCGCGGTCGGGCAAAACGGCCACGCCGAGGTGCGGCAGGAACAGCGGACCTTGAACAAGGTCGTCCACTTTGAAAGTGAACACGTCCTTGCCCTTGCGCACCGTGACGAGTGTGCGGTCAAATGTGTTCGGATCAGAATTCGTCGTGGCCAACACGCGCGCGCGAACGCTCCGGGCTGAAGTGCGGTCCAAACTTTTGATCTGGCCGTTGAACACTTCCAGCTTCGGATCGGTGCCAGGCTTTTCCCTCCACACAATGCGCACGTCGCGCGGTTCGAGCACCGAGTCCGTGAATGCTTCGATGCGTTCGATCGCCGACAGCGCACCAGCCGACACCACGCGCAGCTTGAGTGTGTAACGAAACGCGGCTGGGTAATCCTTGACCTTCGGATATTCCTTCGCATTGACCGGGCGAAAGGTGAATTCAATCGCGCTGTCTCGCGCCGCGGCGTCCGTGTCCGCCGTTCGCCAGTCGTATTTGTACCAGTTGCCCAACTCCATCCAGCCGATGTCCGCGCCGCCTGGTTCGCGGTCCTTGGGCAAATGCCGCTCCGGCCACCAACTGCCCCAGTATTCGAGGTGGACCTTGTCCGGCGCTGGCGGCGGGCTGCTGAAGTGGACGATGACGCGATGAATCTCGCGCGGGTCTTCCCACATCACACCGTTGCCTTCGGGCAATGGCAGGCCAAATGGGGCGGCGTCGAATGCGGGGCCGGCCGTTGCACGTGCCAGGAGACCGCACAAGAGAAGGAGCGGCGATAGGCTCGCGCGGGTTTTGACCGCGCAAACTCGCCCCGAACCGACCGGGACAAAATCGTGTTGCATATGCAACACGGATTTGTCCAAGGGATTGGGCCGGGTTAGGCCAGGTGCAACGCCTGATCGACCAAGCTGGCGCGCCTGAGATTTGGTTTCCATGACGTTCGCGTTATCGGCGGGCGCGAGGCTGCAAATTTTTTTCCGGTCGGCGATTGTCACGCCTTCAAGCCCTTCAAGTTTGGCTGCAGTTTCTGGTTCTTCTTCAGCAGGGCGTTCCAAGTAATCTCCCCACCCTTGTAGCCTGCTTCGCGGCCGAGAATTGCGGTCAGATTCGAGCGCACCGAAGGTGCCACGGTCGAATTGGAACAGTCGCCTTTCAAAATGGCTTCATGAAATTCGTTGATGTTGGCGACAGCGCCGTCCTTGTAAAGATCTCCGACGATGGCACGGACGGCGTCCTCTTTGCCGCGCATCATCACGCCGGTGTAATAATCTGCGTCGAAGATTCCATCTGCGCCAAAGGCCCGCACACGAATCTCGTCTTTCGCGAAGGGAATGCTCTGAATGCAGGTGAACGACAGCACCAGGTCGCCGGGGAAGAAGTATTGCACGGCGAAATGATCGTAAATGCTGTTCGCCGGGCGCACCTTGTGGCCGCCGGTGCCACGGGCGCGGATGGGATCGGCATTGATGACCCACGTGGCGACATCCAACGAATGAATGCTCTGCTCGACAATGAAGTCGCCCGAGATCGGCAGCACGTAGTACCAATGGCGCAACTGTTCTTCGGGCGTCGCTGGCGGCGCGCCGCGTCCGCCACCCGACCAGGGATAAAACGCTTCGACCATGACGAGTTTGCCGATCGCGCCCTGTTGAACCAATCCCACTGCTTTTCGGAAATGCTCGTTCGCGCGCGTCTGAAAATCCACGAGGAACACAAGTTTCTTCCCGGTGGCGAGTTTGCCGGCCTTGGCAACCGTTGTGCAGCCGGGCACATCCACTGCGATTGGTTTGGCGAGGAACACATGTTTGCCGGCTTCGACCGCCGCCAGTGCCTGCTCGGGATGAAAATAAGGTGGGGTTTCGATCACCACTGCGTCCAGTTTGCTCTCGAGCAGACGTCGGTAACCGGAGAGGCCGGTGTAACGACGGCCCACTGCGATGCCAAACTTCTCGCCCGCGGCGTCCACTTTGTCCTGAAAATAATCCGCGCAGGCCACGAACTTGTATTTGCCCGACTGGGCGAACAGATCGGCGATCCAACTGCCGCGTCCGCCACAACCGATGAGGCCGAGTTCGATTGTCGTGTTGGCCTCGGCGCCGAAAGCAGTTGATGGTCGCAACAGGGTGAGGGTGCCGACAGCGGCCGTGGCTGCGAGAAAGGTGCGACGATTGATGGGAGAAGGAGGATTATGGTTCATGGTTTGCGAAAGGGTGACAGGTATTTTTGTGGGCTTGGAGCATGGTGCGCGCGCAATCCCAGTTCGATCATTGGAATTCTCCTTGGATGCCCGGCATGGCTTTGTTGGATGAAGAGGCGCGCCCGAGTGGCTCGTGTGAAGGCTGAACAAATCAGTACCCACCCGTTGCGCTGCAGCGCCGTTCATGCAGGCTTGCTATCCGGTGGCGCGGGCGGCGTCAAGCAGAACATCGTGGCAGGTCGAATGTTGCGCGTCACAAGGAATGGCGCTTTGGCTTCGACGGCGCTTTGCAGGAGCGGTTCGTCATCCGCGTCGCTTGAACGCCGAATCCAGGCCGGCTCGAGTTGGCGTTGTTCCGCGACGACGCGGAGCCGTATGAGCGAATCAACGGCTCAAATCTGAAATTCCGCCTCTTTCTTCTCCCGGTCTTTCTTGCTCATCACTTTCACGTTCGCGCCTTCCTGCACGACGAGTGAATGTGCGGGCACGCTGCTGGTGAGAAACACGTTCGCGCCGATGGTGCTGCCGGCGCCCACTACGGTGTCGCCGCCCATGATCGTCGCGCCGGCGTAAATCGTCACGTGGTCTTCGAGGGTGGGATGCCGTTTCTGGCCGCGCAAGGCCTGTCCCGCTGCGAGAGACTTCGCCACGAGGCCGACGCCTTGGTACATTTTGACGTGGTTGCCAAGGATCGCGGTTTCGCCCACCACGGTGCCGGTGCAGTGATCGACAAAAAAATGGGTGCCGATCTGCGCGCCAGGATGCAAATCCATCCCCGTGCGGCCATGCGCCCATTCGGTCATGATGCGCGGGATGAGCGCGATGTTCTTACGATAGAGTTCATGCGCCAGCCGTTGCACCGCGATGGCCTCGATGCACGGATAGGCGACGATGACCTCCTCCTTGCTCAACGCGGCGGGATCGCCTTTGTAGGCCGCTTCGGTGTCGGTTTGGAGTAATTCACGGATGCGCGGGAGGCTGCTCAGAAAATCAAGTGTCAAGGTGTGCGCCGCGGTGCGCAGGTCCTTTTTAGCCAGGTCAACCGGTGGATGGTATTCCAGACTTTTGTAAATTTCGTCCTCGAGCCTTCCGAGCACCGAATCCATCAACGTCGCCGTCTCGACCTTGATCTCCGACGAATGGATGGGTTGCTCGTCGAAGAAACCGGGAAAGAGCAGCCGCAGCAAATCGACGGTGATCAGGGCGATGGCGCGTTTGGAGGGCAGGTTCTTGCCGTCGAGATGGTTGATGCCACCCACGCGCGCGTAGGAGGAAACCAGCCGTTCGGTAAGTTGGGTAACCGTGACTTGCACAGGAACACTATTTAGCAATTGCACCAGAAAGGCAAGCGGCGTGGAAACTCCAGAGTCACGGCGAGAACACCGGCGCACGGGAGTCCGGACTCTTGTCCGCTTCCATGTGGTGCACGGTTTGAGGTTCGTTGTCGGTCGGACCGGATCAAGTTGGAGGGGAATGCATCCCGTACGCCGGGAATCAGATCCGGCAGGGGCATCGTTGCCGCCAGTTTCAGCTTTCCTTTCGCCGACCCCGCCTTACTCTGCGTCGCGTTCAGCAAATGGGCTTGAAGTTTTTCAACACACTGTCGCGCTCAGTGCAGGAGTTTGTGCCGCTCGATCCGGCGGGCAAGCGCGTCGGCATGTATTGCTGCGGGCCGACGGTTTATGATTTCGCGCACATCGGCAATTGGCGCTCATTCGTGTTCGGCGATCTGGTGCGGCGCTTTCTGGAATTTAAGGGCTTCTCTGTCCAATACGTCATGAACATCACGGACGTGGAGGACAAAATCATCAAGCGCGTCCGTGAAACGAAAACAACGCTGCGGGAATTCACCAGTAAATACGAAGCGGCGTATTTTGAAGACTTGAAGACGCTGAACTGCTTAATGCCGCATCAGACTCCGCGCGCCACCGAACACATTCCCGAAATCATTTCGCTGATTGAAAAACTCATTGCGCGCGGCCTGGCCTATAAAGCGGCGGACGGCTCGGTTTATTTCAGCATCGAGAAATATCGCGGTTGCGGCTGCCAATATGGCCAGTTAGTGAAATTGAACTTCGATGAAATGCGCGCCGGCGACCGCGTCAAGAGCGACGAATACGCCAAGGAATCGGTGGCGGACTTCGCGCTGTGGAAAGCCCGCGCACCTGACGACGGCGACGTTTTCTGGCCGAGTCCGTGGGGCGAGGGCCGGCCCGGCTGGCACATTGAGTGCAGCGCCATGAGCATGAAATTCCTGGGGCCAAGTTTCGACCTGCATCTCGGCGGCGAAGACTTGAGGTTTCCGCATCACGAGGATGAAATTGCGCAGAGCGAAGGCGCGGCGTTGCAGCAGGACGGACAGCGGTTCGTCAAATACTGGCTGCACGGCGCGCATCTGCTGGTCGAGGGCAAGAAGATGAGCAAGTCGCTCGGCAATTTCTTCACGCTGCGCGATTTGCTGGCGAAAGGTTTTACCGGACGCGAGATTCGTTATCTGCTGCTCACCGCGCATTATCGGGAGACTTTCAATTTCACTTTGGACGGCTTGCAAGGAGGGCGGACGGCCCTGGCACGGATTGATGAATGCGTGGCCAAATTGCGCGAGCTGGTTGGAGTTCAAGCTTCAGCTCGTTCGGATGACACGCTAAAGCGTGAACTCCAACAGACCGGCTTGGTCATGCGTTTCACAGACGCCCTTGACGAGGATTTGAATATCTCCGCGGCTTGGGCTGCGGTGTTCGATTGGGTGCGCGAAACGAACAAACGCCTCGTGGAGAAATCGCTCCCACCTGCCGATGCTGCCGCCGCGCTCGCCGCTTGGGAGAAGGTGAATTCCGTCCTCGGCGTCGGTTCAGCCGCCGAATCCGAAGCGCCACGCGAAATCCTCGCCCTGCTGGAGGCGCGGCAGGCGGCACGCAAAGCCAAAGATTTCAAACGCGCCGATGCCATTCGCAACGAGTTGAAGGCCAAAGGTTGGGTGATTGAAGACACGCCGAAAGGACCGAAGTTGAAAAAGTTGTGACCACAGTCGAGACAAGCTGGAGTTCACGCTTTAGCGTGTCAGGTGTAAACACATTGCAGCGTAGGCTCAGGCAAGCTAAAGCTTGAACTCCAACGAGAATGAAAGGTTTGTTCATCACGTTCGAGGGCACGGAAGGCAGCGGCAAATCGACGCAGGCTGCCTTGCTGGCCGAACACCTTCGCGTGACAGGGCGCACGGTGCGACTCCTGCGCGAACCGGGCGGCACGCCCATTGGCGAGGAAATCCGCCACACGCTCAAGCACAGCCCGGACAACGCCGCCATGACGGCCGAGACAGAACTGCTGCTGATGAACGCCAGCCGCGCCCAACTCGTGCGCGAAGTCATCCGCCCCGCCCTCGCCAGGGGAGAAGCTGTCTTGTGCGACCGATTCTATGATTCCACCACGGCCTATCAAGGATACGGACGCGGACTGGATTTGAAGGCGGTCCAGGCCATGATTGATTTCGCTGTCGGCGAGACGCGACCGCACCTCACATTGCTGTTGCGTATTTCTGCCAAGGCGAGCGAAGCGCGTCGCCGCTCGCGTCAATCGACGCTTCCGTTTCTGCGCGACCGGATGGAAGAGGCCGACCACCAGTTTTTCGAGCGTGTGGCCAAGGGTTATCAACAGATTGCCGCCGCCGAGCCGGAACGCGTGCGCGTCATTGACGCAGGGGACGATGTGCAGACTGTCAGCGCGGCGATTTGGAAAGAAGTGTCCACGCTGCTTGGACGCTGATCATGTTTCGGCTCGCGTTTTATTTCTGAACTGGTTAACTTTGTCGAAAGAATTCATTCGAACGGAGAGTCACCATGATCGAGAAGACCGTTGAAAAAATCGAGGCCCAGATCAAAGACGCCGAATCCATCAGCGGCGACAAGAAGTCCGAGTTGCTGCATCTGCTTGGAACGCTGAAGTCGGAAGTCGCAAATCTGTCCAAGACCAACGCCGACCAGGCCCGCAGTATCACTGGCTTCACGGAACTTTCCGCGCATGAAGCCACCCGTGAACAGCAAAACCCCGATCTGCTGAAACATTCGCTTTCCGGCTTGAAATCGTCCGTGGAAGGTTTTGAGAAGTCGCACCCCCGGCTCGTGCAAATCGTCAACGCCATCAGCAACACGCTGTCCAATCTGGGAATTTGACCGGGTCTTCAATTTCATGAACAGCACCGTCAATCGCCGCCAATTCCTAAGGCAGAGTGCCGTTCTGGGAACCGCAATTTCCGTCGCCAACGCTGTTTCCAGTCTGCGCGCAGCCCCGGGAGCCGATGAAAAGATCCGCGTCGGCATCATGGGCTGCAACAGCCGCGGCATGGCCCACATCAACAGTTACCTTTCCCTGCCGAACACCGAGATCGCCTACATCTGCGACGTGGACAGCCGCGCGCTGGACAAAGGCGTCGCTGCCGTCGCGAAGCAGCAGTCCAGAAAGCCGCAAGGCGTGAAGGATTTTCGCCGTATCCTTGACGACCCTGCCGTCAATGCTTTGTCAATCGCTGCGCCGAATCACTGGCACGCGCCAGCCACGATTCTCGCCTGCGCAGCCGGCAAGCATGTGTATGTGGAGAAGCCCGGCAGCCATAATCCGCACGAAGGGGAGTTGATGGTTGCGGCGGCGCGCAAACACAATCGCGTTGGCCAGATGGGCAATCAACGGCGCAGTTGGCCGTGGACCATCGAAACGATTGAGCGCTTGCACGCGGGCGAGATCGGCAAGGTTTTTTTCGCCCGCTCCTGGTACAATGCCGCGCGCGGTACCATTGGTCGCGGCAAAGCAGTGCCGCCGCCCGACTGGCTCGACTATGCTCTCTGGCAGGGCCCGGCGCCCGAGCGGCCTTACAAGGACAACCTCGTCCATTACAACTGGCATTGGCACTGGCATTGGGGCAATGGCGAGTTGGGCAACAATGGCATTCACTGCCTCGACCTTGCCCGCTGGGGTCTCGGTGTGGATTATCCACTGCGAGTCACCTGCGGCGGCAACCGCTACCATTTCCACGACGATCAGGAAACACCCGACACTTACACGACCACGTTCGACTTCGGCCAAAGCGGGGCGACTTGGGAATGTCATAGTTGCCATCCGCGCGGATTCGAGGGCGCCGAATTCGGCGTCAACTTCTACGGCGAGAAGGGTTCGCTCGTCATCGCGGGCAACAATTGCAAAATCTACGACCTCAACAACAAAGTCCTCCGCGAAATCCCCGGCAAGTGGAATGACAAAGACCACTTCGCCAACTTTCTCGATTGCATCCGCGACGGCAAACGTCCTCGCTCCGATATCGAGGAAGGCCAGAAGAGCACCCTGCTCTGTCATTTGGGCAACATCGCCTGGCGCACCGGTCATACCATCAACCTCGATCCCAAGACTCACAAGATCAGCGGGGATCGCGAGGCCTCCGAACTATGGAGGCGTGAATACCGTCCGGGCTGGGAGCCGAAGGTTTAGAAACGCAGTCGCCAACGTGCGGGGAACTCCGCGGCTTCTCGCCGACATGGTGTCAACGTTGCGTCGGAGCGCGGACAACACCTGGTCCGCATGTTCGCGAAAGCCAGCGATTGTAGCTGCCGCAAACGACCGGCCAACGGAGCAGCCCTTCTCGCGCGAACTGACACAGATCACCGACACCATTTGTGGCGACGCCTGGTTTGACGTGGCGGATAACGGGCGTGGGGATGTTTTTTGGGGGCGACCCCGCTGTTGGCCGCCAGCAGGATTGCGGTGGCGTGCAATGCGCACACGGCCAATGCAGGTGGAGCGGATGACAAGCTGTGATTTCGCGGTCAAGCGTTCCACCGGCGCGCCTGCCTGCGGATAGAGTCTGCACCTTTGATCCAGTGGAGGTTCTCAATGCCTTGTTTGATCTGCCGCGTGAGCACTTCATCGGTCGCCAGCCCTTCATGGACACCAGCGCCGGATCACACGAGTCCGTGTACCACTTCGCGCAGAGCGGTTCCATGTGGACGACTGGCTATTCAAACGCGAACGGTGCGGCTGACGTTGGAAGGGTTTAGCCAGCACATACTGAACTGGGGACACCGTGGGAGGGGAAGTTGTGGTTTCCTGCCTGCTAAAGAAGCGAAAGCTGGCAGTGAACTCGCCGACGATCTGGACTCTGCTCTTGCAAAATGCAAGAAGCGCGCTTGCAAATTGCACGATTCTTGCCCGCCCATTTCCCCGAGATTCAAGCTTCGGAAAAAATAATTTGTTGATTTAGAGGCAGTAAGAAAAATTAAAGGTTCTGTGGCACGCCATCCGCTTTTCTTTCCACGAACCCTGTAACTCGGTGGAAAAGCATATTGCCAATATGAAATTATCGACTCTCAAATTGAAATTATCGACTCTCAAATCCGTCTCGGAGCCGTTCGGCTCGAACCAACGCACTCGTTCGCTCAAACTAAACGCCATTGCCTTGCTGGCCGTTCTTTCTGTGATCACGACAGCTCAAGCGCAGTTGACGGTCTCGGATGATTTTAATGACGGTAATGATGTGGGTTGGACGCCGTACGAAGGCAGCCCGGGAACGAGGCAGGTTTCTTTTCCACCCGACCCTCAAGGTGGTTTCTTCTACCGGATACTTGACAACCAATCGACCAATAGTCTCGGGTTGTTCAGCCGCGGCGCGAGCATCCGAAATGACGCCACCTACACGGATTTTTTTGTCGCGTCGGATGTGATTACTTGGGATGACACTGCCCAAATGGCTCCATTTATTATCGCGAGGACGGCGACGCCCGGCCCGGGTACAACCTCTGGTTACATCACCGTCTTTGCGTCCGGCGGGCCAACTGCAGTGCAGGGCCTGCTGCTGCCCGTAGAATTTACTGGTGAAGTCGTCGCCACCACACCCGATATCAGTACGGGCGGTGCGGCGTTGACGCCCAAACTCGATGGGACCAAGGGGTATCGCCTGGTTTTTAAGAGTGCCCCAGGAGATCTCTTAATCCAAGAAATGTATGAGCGCACTGATCTCTTGGAACCGTTCGCCAGGGCCGTCCTGCGAGACGATGTTAATGGCACGCAACATCCCAGCGGAGTTTCCGGCATCGGCAACCTCAATCTGGAGTGGACCGCGAACGCGGACAGCACGTTTGATAATTTTTATGCCAGTCCCAACATCAACAATTTCATCGGCTTTCCCGGCACACCGCAGGTGGTGAACCTGGTGCCGGCGCCGCAGACACTCTTTTACACCATTCCGGCGTCCGACCAGATCACCTTTACGGCGACCACCTTTGGCACCAATCAAGTCGCCACCAACTCGCTGAAACTCCTTCTCAACGGGCTGGATGTGACCGCGGGGTTGTCGTTCACGGAAGTGATCACGCCGTTGGTCGGCTCGCCGAGAACGAACTTCACCGTTCGTTGGAACGGCAGTCTTTCCAGCAACACCATTTACAACGGGAAAATCATTGTCGTGAATCCCGCCGGCAAGGGCACGACCAACAACTGGGTGTTTGACACGTTTAGAACCAATGGCACGCTGACCATCGAAGCGGAAGACTATAACTATGGCGCTGGGCAATTTCAAGACTACCCCCCCGTGTCCGGTTTGCAGCCCGACGCGACACAGGTCGCCGGCGGTGGCCCACCGAATGGTTATTACGATGGGTTCGATAGCGTCGGCGGCGTTCCTTTGACTGACATTGTCGGACAGGAGGACGTTGACTACCACGAATTCAACACTCCGGACAGGCGCCAAAGGGCACAAGACATCGCAGCCAGACACCAGTATCGCGCCGCCGACTTCACCGATACTGCCCAAGGGCGGATGAATAGAACCTATGACGTGCGGCAAAAGTATCGCGACGCAGATGTTGGCGAATACATCGTCCTTGGTTTGAACGCCAGCGAATGGATGAACTACACCCGCACATTCCCGAGCAACAACTATTACGTCTATCTGCGCGCGTCCAGCCAGAAGGCTCAGGCGGTGCGCTTCGACGAAGTGACCAGTGATCGCACTCTCTCCAATCAAACCACAGCTGTTCGGGGGGAATTCCTCGTGCCCAACACGGGAGGTTCATCTCGCTTTCGTTATGTGCCCCTGACCGATGCCGCCGGCAACATCCAGTCGTTGAACCTGGCGGGCGTAAGAACTCTGCGGTTGACCGATCTGGAATCGAGCCAGAAAAACGCGATTGATGTTGGCGATTTGCAGCTTAACTATCTCCTCTTTGTGCCCGCCCCGGCGCCAGGCACGCAACGGCCGTTCATCGCTTATGCGAGTCCGGCGGGCGGCACAGTCGTCTTCGATCCCGAGGGCACCGCCCAGATTTCCATTAGCAACCGCGACACGTCGGTGACCACGGGGAGCATTCAATTGAAGTTTGACGGTGTTAACGTGACCGGAAGTGCTGTGATTACGCCGGTCGCTACAGGAGCAACCATCAGTTACAAACCGCCAGGCTTTTTGCTGCCGGATTCGGTGCATACGATCAATGTGGTCTTCAGTGACGGCACGCCGCAAACCAATCAATGGAGTTTCGCAGTACTCCACATGCCGCAGTTACTGCCCAGCCATCGCGAATCGACCGGGCCAGACACTAACTTCACTGTGCGAGTGCACAAGGCCCAAAATGCCAACCCCGCCAATGACATCGTTGACACTTTTGGCAATTCCATCTCGCGGGCCGAGCGACAATTGGCCGGAACCCTTGGCAACCCCGACACACTGGAGCCCTCCTTTGTGAATGAAGCGGATACCAATGGTGGCTTTAACGCCGTTGATTTCAGCGAACCGACCGCCATCCATTACGAACAATGTGGCGGCGGCACTCGTTACTTCGGACAAGCGAAGCCTTATCCGGGGATTCCTGTTACCGATACAAACAACGGGACCTATGACTGCAGCGCTGGGAGCAGTCCTGATCACTTTGCCATTGGAGCCACGATCAAACTGCAACTGGCAGCGGGCATTTATCGAATGGGCTTCGACTGCGATGACCAGGTCGCGGTGATGGCTGGTCCGCGAGGCACGAATCAAACCGTTGCCAGCCCCGACAATGTGGAGCTGGGCCATTCGCAAATACTGGGCAACCGAACAGATGACGACTTCGGTCGCGCCCAGTTTGAGTTCTGTGTGCAAACCAACGGGGTTTACAAGTTTCGAATGGTGCAAGAAGAAGGTGGCGGCGGCGCCGCGGCTGATTGGTTCTGGGTCAATCGAACCAACTACACCTTGCGGACATTGGTCACACCGACATTGCCCGTGACAGTCCAACTGTTCTCGTCGGCGGCCGTCAATGGAACTTACACGGTTGACCCGTCAGCCGTCATCGACACAGGAGCGAAGACCGCTACGGTAGCCAAGTCCGGCAGTACGCGCTTCTATAAGTTGAGCGCCGGTTCGTCGTTGAACATCACGAACATCACTTTGTCGGGCGGCAACGTCGTGCTGAAATATCAATAGGCGTCCGTCCGGCGTTGCGCGGTTGGGTAGAGCCGCGCGACTGGGGGTGGAACTGTGCAGCACACATTCCACTGCGGGAGACCACATCTGGGTTGTGGTCTCCCGCTTTTTTTCAGGCGCGGAATATAAATGGCAAATTGCAAACGTTCCTCAACCTCGAATGAGATGCTGTGACACCTGATGTTTTCGGCACGCTCAGAGCGCACCGCCCCGCCTTTAACGACCGATTGGCCGCGACCTCCGATCCCGTCGTAATCGGCGATGGTTGTTGTGGAACGGGGCTAGGTGCATCTCGGTGATCCATCTTCATCGACCAATCGAATCTTGCAAAATGCAAACCCAGACAATGCATTTTGCACGATTCTTACGGTGTTAGACCTCGACCAATCAAGCTTCAAAAAAAATAATTTGTTGATTTAGAGGCAGTAAGAAAAATTAAACTTCGTGCGGCACGCCATCCGCTCCTTTTTTGCCAAACCAGTGCCAAAACCTGTAAAGCGATAGAAACTCGTATTGCCAACATGAAATTATTGACTCTCAAATTAACCTCGGAGCCGTTCGGCTCAACCCAAATCAGTCATGCCCTCAGAATCTTGGCCGTTGCGTTGCTCGCATCGCTTTTCTCGACCAGCCTTGTCTTGGGACAAGCGATCAATGATAACTTTGATACGGGCACTGATGTGGGTTGGCAGCATTACACGCCAACGACTGCTGGCGGTGCGGTTCCGACCTACACTTTTCCACCGTCGAGTTCTGGGGGGCTAGGTTATCGCCACATTTACCCGCCGCTGACCTGCCAGGGCCTTTTACAGAGGGGTTATGCCTACCGTTCGGAGCAATATGGCACCTTCTCTTACTCTGTGGACATGGTAAATTGGAAGGACGATTTCGCGTCCACCGCTTTGTTTGGTTTCAGGGTTGGGCCACCGGGGACGCTCGCCCCACTCTCGGCCCAAGGTTGTCTTACAGCGCTTACGCTTGCCGCTCCTCCCCAAAGGCAGGCGGTGTTTCTCAACCTCGTCGCATTCTCCTCCGAAATCTTATCCACCGTTGTGGATGCATACCGAGGGGGCGGAGTTCTATGTTCGGTCTTTCCTCCCTCCAGACCACTTCGCATAGTGTGTTCCGGAACCAATGAGGTATTCAAGTCGGAGATCTATGATCGCTCGGACCTTTTGGAGCCGCTCGTGCGCATCAGTTTTCAGGACTTCGTCCATTGTATTGCTACTGATCAGAGTTCAACCCCACAAGCGACAGGGGAAAATATTCTGGGTGGACTTAACCTAGACGATGGCGATTTGGGTTTGCACCATACGGTCGATATAACCTTCGACAACTACTCGGCGAGTTCTACGTTCAACGCTCCGAAAGGCTTTCCCGGCGTGGCCCAAGTGGTGGATCTTAAACCGGCCGCGCAAGCTTTGTTCTATCAACCACCTGGCATCGGAAGCAACATCACCTTCAAAGTGACGACTCTTACTGCCGCTAATCAAATCAACACCAACTCGCTGAAATTATCTCTTAATGGGACTAACGTATTAGTCTCCCAGTTGGTGATCACTGAGTTAGCGCACCCGCTGCCCACGGACCCCACCGACTTCAGCGTTCGTTATAATGGTCCGCTCACCAGCAACACCATTTACCACGGGCAAATCATCGTCCTGGATACAGGTGGCAAGGGCACCACGAACAACTGGTATTTTGATACCTTCACTTACTTTAATCCTACCGATACCAATAACCCTTCTGGCTTCCTACTGGTCGAAGCCGAAGACTACAACTACGGCGGTGGGATGCATCAAGACTATCCACCCGTATCGGGAACCGACGACACCACCCTTTCGGAGGATCCAGTGTTGTCGCTGTGTGATGGTAATCCTCAGGAAACAATCGGACCTCAAGTTAAGGGCGGTGGACTGGGTTATTATAATGGATACGATTACACGCCTCCTCCTGGCACTACTGTTACGCCTCATTCTGACATCGTGGGATCGCCTGACATTGACTACCACGACAGCGGAGATGCCCGCACTAGACCGCAAGACATTCTATCGAGACACCAATATCGCAGCTCCGACGTGGTGGGGACAGTTCAGGGCACGAAAGGAGGCGGCTACGATACACCACGGCCATATCGCATGGGGCTGACAAACGCCAACGGTGGCACATCTTATGTGCCGGACTATATTGTCGCTGATATACAACCGGGCGATTGGATGAATTACACGCGCAACTTTCCCAACAGCGGGTGGAACGTTTATCTGCGCGTTTCCAGCGAGGGAGCACAGGCTGTCAGGTTTGACCAAGTCACCGGGGATATTACGCAATCCAACCAGCCGACGGCGTTGAAGGGACAGTTCCTGGTTCCCAACACTGAGAGCTGGACGCGCTGGCGCTACGTGCCGCTGACGGATGCAGCCGGCAACCTCCAGACCCTGGCCTTGAATGGCACCAACACGCTGCGGTTGACGGCCAACGAGGTGAGGGTGTCTGAAACAGGCGTCACTGATACAGGCGACTTGCAACTGAACTGGATGCTGTTTGTGCCCACGAACGGAGCACCTTCATCTGGCCCTTGGATCGCTTCGGCCCAACCCGCAGCAAAATCGGAGAATTTTCATCCGGCGGGCACCGTGAAGATCGTGATCTTGGATCGGGGGACGGCGGTGGTACCGGGGAGCATCCAATTGCGCTTCGACGGCGTGAATGTGACGGGATCGTCCACCATCACGAATACGACCACCGAGGGAGCGGGGGCGACAGTGAGTTACGTTCCGGGGTTGTTGTTGCCGAAATCAACCCATAACCTGAGTGTGGTGTACGGCGACGGCTCGACGACGCAATCGAACTACTGGACCTTCAAGGTGGATAATGTCGCGCTGTTGACCCCGGCCGACGGGCTTGCCGGCAGCCCCGATACGAATTTCACCGTCGATTTACACAAAGCCACCAATGGCGATCCCGCAACGTGTTCGGTTACACTCGTAGGGCCGGATGGTTCACAAAATAATGTGACGCTAAACACTTTTGGAAACAATATTGCGCGGGCGGAACGCCAGTTGGCGGGTCTGATGATCAACTCGGATACTCAGTCACCGTTTGTGAATGAGGCAGATACCAACGGTGGTACTGCCGCGCTCACCTTCACAGCGCCGGTCATCAACTTTGACCAATGCGGCGGCGTCGGCGGAGGTGCTGCTACCGACCGCGGCTTCTTTCAAGATTCCAATGGCTTCCCAGACACCAATTATCCGGGTTTGTACCCGAGCCTTTGGTGCAATGGCGATTATGCTGTGCCTCAGCCCGACCACTTTGCCATTTCGGCTTCCATCAAACTTTATCTGCCTGCGGGCATCTACCGAATGGGAGTTAACAGTGATGATCAATTTGCCGTGAAGGCGGGCGGAGCCAATGGTACAAACGTCTATATCGCCAGCTCGCAAAGTTACCCGGGTACCCGCGGCGATGGGCAATTTGAGTTCGTGATCCAGAACACCGGGGTTTACAAGTTCCGTCTCTTCCAGGAGGAAGGTGATGGCGACGCGGATTGCGAGTGGTATTGGGTGGATCGTACCACCGGTGTGCGGACTTTGATCACACCCACGCCTGTCCCATCCGTGTCATTGTTTTCCTGCACGACGGTCAACGGGAGCTACACGAACGATTTGACCGGGGTGATTGACACCGGGACGAAGACGGTGACGGTGCTGAAATCAGGGAACACACGCTTTTACAAGTTGAGCGCGGGTTCGGCGCTAAACATTACAAACGTTACTTTGTCGGGCGGCAACGTTGTGCTGAAATATCAATAACTGGCGTTCCGTTCCGGCGTTGCGCGGTTGGGTAGAGCCGCGCGACTGGGGGTGGAGGTGTACAGCACGCATTCCACTGCGGGAGATCACATCTGGGTTGTGGTCTCCCGCTTTCTTTAGCCATTGGATGATCGGGTAGGGCCCGGATATTTTGCAGACGCGAACGGCTTCGCTCCACACGGCGGAGTATTCGACCTCCGGGCGCACCGTATTTTGCCCAGGCCTGGTGGAGGATTGTATCACCTGAAATTTCCTCTTCGGTGGTCATCGGCTTCACGCGTCTTGCAAAATGCAAACCCAAGCCATGCATTTTGCACGGTTTGGCGGTCATTCGTCGCATGACATTCAGGCGGTTAAAAAATGAAGCTGTTGATTTGCAGACAGTAAGGTGAGGTTGAGTTCCCATGGCACGATAGCAGCTAAGTTCAAACTGACCACATACACGGTGGTGACACATTTTGTTATTATGAAATCAGCCACACGCAAACCGACGTCGGAAACTCGCTGCTCGTTCTCATCCTCTCCTGCCCTTGATTTTCTTCAAGTCGCTGCCTTATGGACGTTTCTGTTCTTGGCAGGCCGCGTCCAAGGCCAACTCGACGTGACGTCCGACTTTAACAACACAAATACTGCGGCCTTGGGTTGGACTGCTTACGATCCCGGCACGGGGGGAGGCCAAGTCAATAGTCGGACATTCGTTCCGGACGGTGCGAACGGTTTTGCTTATCGTTTGTTCGGGCCGCCCGGTCCCCAGTGTTCCACTTTATTGAACCGGGGTGGTGCCTACCGTGCGGAGCAGTACGCGGAGTTTTTTCAATCCGCGGATTTGATTAATTTTGACCCAAGGCCCTATCAGTCCCTCGCTTTATTGGGAGCAAGGATTGGATCGCCCGGTTATTTATCGACCAGTGGTTACTTCTTCGGCTTGGATGCGGGCGGGCCTCGGACGCGGCAGCAATTCGTTTCCAACCTCGGATTCACAATCGAACTTAATTCCAGAATCGTGGACGCGTGGCGGGGTGGCGCGGCCACGATGACTGCGTTGCGACCATCGCAACATCTGCGCATCGCGTTTTTCGGCACCAATGGCCCGGGTAACATGAACAATCTCCTGACGGGGGAGATCTACGATCCGACCGATCTATTGGAACCGCTGGTCAGAGTCAATTTCGACGATGCGCAAACGGGGTCGGCCCATACTAGTGGTGAAAATCTTCTCGCTTGGCTGAATCTGGACTACCACGAGCGTTGCGATTTCACTTGGGACAACTATCACGCGACAGCAAGCCGGAACACGCCGGTGGGTTTTCCGGGAACGCCGCAAGTCCGCAGTTTGGTGCCGGCGGCACAAACTCTCTTTTATTCCATCCCGACCACCAACCAGATTGCCTTTACGGCCACCACTTTTACCACGAATCAGATCAACACCAGCACGATGAAGCTGTTGCTCAATAACGTGGATGTTTCCAGCGGTTTGAGTTTCACGGAAGTAAGGACGCCGCTGGTCGGCTCTCCCAACACCAACTTTACGGTGCGTTGGAACGGCACCCTCAGCAGCAATACGGTTTATCATGGTCAGATCACGCTGCTGGACACCAATGGCAAGGGCACCACGAACAACTGGTACTTTGACACCTACAAGTTCTTCGACCCCACCGACACAAATAACCCTTCTGGCTTCCTGCTCATCGAAGCCGAAGACTATAATTACAACGCTGGTCAGTTTCAGGATTATCCGCCGGTTTCCGGAACGGACGATACGACGACTTCGGAGGACGGAGTTCTGAGTATTGATAATTCCGATCCTGATCCTGCTAATTGGTCATATGCAAATCCACCGGCCTCTGAAGTTCTCGGACCGCAGGTCAAGGGTGGCGGACTCGGTTACTATAATCCGGATGGGGCGAGCGACATCGTGGGAACGCCAGAGGTTGACTTCCATGCCAGCAACACGGGCTTCAACCCAATCGAACAACAACAGTACCGCTCAGCAGACGCAGTTCGCACACAACAAGGTACCAAGGGCGGCGGATTCGACACTCCGCGCTCCTATCGTAAAGGCCTGCCGAACAACAACGCCGGCGTATCATATGTGCCGGATTACATGGTCACGGATATGCGTGTTGGAGATTGGCTGAATTACACGCGTGTTTTTCCGAGCAACACATATAACGTCTATTTGCGCGCCTCGAGCCAGGGTCGGCAGGACGTGCGTCTCGATCAGGTCACCGGCGACCGAACCCAACCTAATCAAACGACAGCTCTGAAAGGACAGTTTCTCGTGCCCAACACGGCGAGTTGGACACGGTTTCGTTATGTGCCTTTGACCGACGCCGCCGGGAATCTCCAGAAGTTGGCTTTGAGCGGAACCAACACACTGCGTTTGACAGCGAATCAGGTCCGGCACGGCAATACCGTCGGTATTGATCTGGGTGATTTGCAACTCAACTGGTTGCTCTTCGTACCGGTGGCTCCCGGCCTTCAAGGGCCGTACATCGCCTCCGCGTTGCCGTCGCAGAACTCCGAGAGTTTCAATCCGGATGGGACCATCCAGATCGTTATTCTGAATCGGGACACGGCGGTCGTTCCTGTCGGAATTCAACTGCGCCTCGACGGGGTAAACGTGACCGGATCGGTCACCGTCACCAACACCACCAGTGAAGGACCAGGTGCGACCGTTACTTATCGTCCTCCAAGCCTCCTTTTGCCGAACAGCGTCCACACGCTCAACATGGTTTTTGGCGACGGCCCGACAACGCAAACCAACAATTGGTCGTTCACTGTCAACCCCGAGGTGCCGCTGCTCTCCCCAAGCGACGCCGTGGGTGGACTCCCGGACGCTTTCTTCAGTGTCCAAATGCACAAGGCAAACAATACCGATGCCTCGGGTTGTTCGCTGGTCGGTGCGTTTGACAATACCATGCCTCGGGCCGAGCACCAGTTGAGCAATGGCATGATCAATCCTGATACCCAGGCCCCGTATGAAAATGAAGCGGCCAACCAGCCGAACAATATCGGTCTCTACACCGAGACCAACGCCATCAATTATGACCAATGTGGCCAGACCGACCCGCAAGTCGGATTGTTTGGAGGAGATGTGCCTTATCCAGGGATGGATCCCGCGGTTTACTGCAATGGAAGCGGAGGGACCGCAAGCCCGGACAACTTTGCGATGGCAGCGACGATCAAACTGCAACTGGCGGCTGGGGTCTATCGAATGGGGGTCAACAATGATGACGGCTGGAGTATTTCCGCGGGTGGTCCTGGTGGCACTAATCAGTTTTTAGGCTACTGGGATAATCCCATCCCTGGGGCCAGGAGTTCCCCGGACAGTGAGTTCGAGTTCGTCGTGCAGACGAGCGGTGTTTACAAGTTTCGTTTGGTGCACCAGGCAGACGATGGCGGGGGCAATGTCGAGTGGTACTGGGTCAACCGTACCAATGGCGTCAAAACCTTGGTCACGCCAACACCGGCTCCGTCCGTGTTGTTGTATTCCTCCACGACCGTAAACGGGAGCTACACCAATGATTTGACCGGCGTGATTGACACCGGGACGAAGACGGTGACGGTGCCGAAATCAGGGAACACACGCTTTTACAAGTTGAGCGCGGGTTCGGCGCTAAACATTACAAACGTTACTTTGTCGGGCGGCAATGTTGTGCTGAAATATCAATAACTGACGTTCCGTTCCGGCGTTGCGCGGTTGGGTAGAGCCGCGCGACTGGGGGTGGAGGTGTACAGCACGCATTCCACTGCGGGGACCACATCTGGGTTGTGGTCCCCGCTTTTTTTGCTATGGCCACCAAATTCTGACGGCGCTCGTCGCATCGCAAAACGCACGCTTCACTCCCGCAATTTGCACGATTCAACCGCTTCAGTCATCCGATCATCGCGACACAAAAACTTGGAAGTTGCTGATCGGAATAGCAGGGTGAAGTTGCGTGCGCGCTATACTGTCTGCCAGAATTAGTTTCCGAATTGCCCCTCATCGCTTCCTTCTCCCCAACTGATGGGGGGGGAGAATTCCCCGAAAGGAAAGTTCGCGCATCAAACCCCTGAACCAGACGCGCGACGACGTAGCGCGGGTGTCTTCGCCTGCGAGTTGGCCAGGCGTCCCGCCGGGCGTTCGCGCTGGCAGCGGGACGCTGCCGCAACTCGCAGCCGGGACGGAGTGCGCTACAGGGTTCATGGGGAGGGTGGTCGAAGACCGGGTGAGGAGTCTGTGTGGTTCCATTCGGAAATTTATTTTGGCAACCGCGCTCATCATGACCGGGCTGCAACTCGTCGGGAACAGCGACGGTGAACACGCGCGCACTCCAAACGCTTCGCGAAGCACGAGGGCGACAGGCAATCGCGCCAGCGTCTGGCGGTTCACCCGGCACTTTGCGGCTTGCCGGTGACGACTGGCTGACTGGTTTTGCAAAGAAACTGCCACGCCAGAACCGCTGCGAGGAGCGCAACACCACCGCAAATCAGATAAGGCAGAGTCGGCATTATGGCAAACGTGCTGGTGGCAAAGATCGGCCCGATGATGCGCGCCAGGCTGCCGATGCTTTGGGCGACGCCCAGGTTGGCGCCCTGTTCATTGGCCGGCGAGTTGAGCGAGATCAAACCGAAGACGGGCGGGCGGTTGATGCCGGAGCCGGCGGCAAACAGACCGAGACTGAGGAGCAGTCCGGCCATGTGCATCTGAAACGGCAACAAGGCGAGGCTCACCGCCACAATCAGGAGGCTGACGAAGATGAGGCGTTGTTCACCAAACCGTTTCACCAATCGCCCGATCAATCCACCCTGAATGACAGCGGCAATGACTCCGGCATAAGTGAACAAATAGCCGACGCGGTGATCCTTCTCTTGAAAGTGGAAGCCATGTTTCACCAGCAAAGGGAAAGTCGATTCAAAACAGGTGAAGCAAAACGTCGCGAGAAAGAAGATGCCGATGAGCAGGCCGAGTTTGGGTTGACTGAGCGTGTGCGTCCATTGGGCGAATTTCGGCCGGGCGGTTGCCGGTTGGGACTGAGGATTCTTGCTTTCTCCGAGAATGAACCAACCCAGGATAAAATTCGCGGCGCAAAAGGAGGCGGCGACCCAGCCGGGGCCTTGTCGTCCGAAAGCGTCCGCGCTGAAGGCGCCGAGCGCCGGGCCGAAAATAAAACCGAGACCGAAGGCCATGCCGATGAGGCCCATGCCCGCCGAACGTTTGTCCGGCGGCGAAATGTCAGCGATGTAGGCCGAAGCGACGGAAAGATTCGCCCCGCAGATTCCCGCAAATACCCGCGAGGCCACGATCCCCCACAGCGCCGTCGAACCGGTCATCCCGGACGCGATGGCAAATAAAGCGTAAGAACCGGCGGCACCGGCGTTGCTGATGAGCATCACCGGGCGACGGCCAATGCGGTCGGACAGCCGTCCCCACACCGGTGCAAAGAGAAACTGCATCGCAGAAAATGAAGCAATGATGACACCGATCAAAAAGCCTTTCGCACCGAAATCCTCCGTGTAGCCGGGCAGCAGGGGCAGAACAATGCCAAAACCGATCAAGTCGATGAACACCGAGAGAAAAATAATCGTCAGCGAGGTTTTTCTTTTCATGCGGAGAGGTCAGACGCCGATTAGCGCGCGAGAACGACGATGGTGTGTCAAAAACATGCGCAAAGTGTAGTGACGAAAGTGCGCGAGTCAAGTGAGGGGGGCGCATTGTTATCAACGTGTGAACAGGTGGTAGTAATTCCACGTTGCGCCGTTTTCTAATTTCCGTTCTGCTTTCCCGCATGATTGATTCAATTTCTGAAGGCGCCGGTGCGCCAGTTGATTTGAAGCGAACCCGCCGGAGAAAAGCCATGTCCGTTGATGTCACCAAAGTGGATCGCCTGCCGCCGCACTCGGTCGAAGCGGAGCAGGGTGTGTTGGGTTGCGTCCTGTTGTCGCCCAACGAATGCCTGGGCGAGTGCATCGGGAAATTCAAGAAGGGCGGAGAGGAGTTTTACGACCTGCGTCATCAGTCGGTTTACCAGGTGCTGGTGGAAATGTACGATCAGAAGGAAGCGGTGGATCTGATCACGTTGCAACAACGGCTCAAGGACAAACAGCAATTGGAGCAGGTCGGCGGCCTGGCGTATCTGTCATCGCTGCCCGACGCCGTGCCGTCGGCCGCCAACCTGAGTTACTACCTGGACATCGTGTGGGAGAAATTCATTTTGCGGAAAATGATCCAGACCTGCACGGACGTGGTCGGCCGGGTTTATGATCACGAGGGCGACGTGGATGAACTGCTGGATGAGGTGGAGCGGGACATTTTGCACATCAGCGAAGCGCGGGTGGAAGCTAGCGAGAATACCATCAAGGAACTGGTCAACCGCGCCATCACGACGATTGAGGATTTTCATCAGCGGCAGGGGAAGCTTACGGGCGTGGGCACGGGCTTTGTGGACCTCGACAAGCTGACCAACGGTTTGCATCCGGGTGAAATGATTGTCATCGCGGCGCGGCCGAGCATGGGCAAGACGTCGCTGGCCATGAACATCGCGGAGCATGTGGCCATCGATCTGAAATTGCCGGTGGGCGTGTTCAGCCTGGAAATGACGGCGGATGCCTTGGTCCTGCGACTGTTGTGTTCGCGTTCGCGGGTCAATTTGCGAAACATTCGCGAAGGATTTTTGGCTGAAAGAGATTTCCCCAAACTCACGGGCACGGCCGGAAAGTTGTCCAGCGCGCCGCTGTTCATCGACGACACTTCCGCGCTGTCGATTTTGCAATTGCGGGCCAAGGCGCGGCGGATGCACCAGCAGTACGGCGTGAAGCTCTTTGTGGTTGACTACTTGCAACTGCTCCATTCTACTGCGCGCCGGGCAGAAAACCGGCAGCAGGAAATTGCGGACATTTCCAACGGCATCAAGGCGCTGGCCAAGGAACTGAAAGTTCCAATCATTGTTCTGAGCCAGTTGAATCGCGAGATGGAGCGGGACAAGAACCGCAAACCGAGGTTGTCGGATTTGCGCGAGTCCGGCGCGATTGAACAGGATGCAGACCTGGTAGGTTTGCTCTACAAACCCAGTGGCGGGGATGACGACGATGCGAGCACCAGTGATGAGCAGGATGCCGTACCGTTAAACCTGTTGATTGCCAAGCAACGCAACGGTCCGACCGGCGATGTGAATTTAACGTTTCTTAAATCCTTTACGCGATTTGAAAGCGCCGCCAAAGTGAGTGACGACGATGTGCCGATGGCCAATTAGACGATGAAATTGTTGCTTCGCTACGGGGCGCCCATTTGGGTGCTGCTCTTCGTTTGGTTGCCGCTCGGCTCGGCGCAAACTGCCCCCGGCCTCCGCATCAAAAAGATTGAGATCAAGCACATCGGCCCGCCGGCCGTCAGTGAACAACTGATCAAGTCCAACATCCGCGTCAAAGAGGGCGATCCCTATCTCCGCACCAGCGTGGATGATGACGTCCGGAATCTCTACACCACCGGCTATTTCTACAACATCCGGGTGGCGGACAAGATCGAGTCCGACGGTGTCGTACTGACCTACATCCTGCAAGGCAAGCCGCGCCTGACGGCGATAAAATTTGAGGGGAACAAGAAGTACAGCAATGAGAAACTGAAGAAGAAACTCACGTCCAAGGAAGGTGAACCGCTGGACGAACGAAAATTGTTCGTGGACAGCCAGGAGATTCAGAAGATGTATCAAAAGGCCGGCTACCCGCGCACGGAGGTCAAGGCGGTGCCGAGCATTGACGAGGCCACGGGCCGGGGCACCGCCACGTTTCAGATCAAGGAGAGCCGTAAAGTGAAAATCAAAGCGGTGGCGTTCGAGGGGGCACAAGCCTTCACCCAAAAAAAACTGCGCAAGCAGATCAAGACCCGCAAGCACTGGATGTTCTCCTGGATCACCGGCAGCGGCGTCTTCAAGGATGAGCAGTTTGAAGATGACAAGGAAAAGCTGGCGGAGTTTTACCGCAAAGAGGGCTACATTGATTTTGAAATCAAGGAGGTCAAATTAATCACGCCGAGTGAACGCACCATGGAAATTCATTTCGTGATTTACGAAGGCAAGCGTTACAACGTCGGCGCGGTGGCCTTCAAGGGCAACACGGTTTTTAACACGAGCGCGCTGACCAATGGCCTCCGGCAACTGCATTTTTTCAACCGCCGTAAAGGCAAGGCCGGAGCGCATGGACTGGAAATGGACGTCGGCGATATATTTACTCCCGACGGACTCACCAAAGACATTGAGGCGATTGAAGATTATTACGGCGCCCAAGGCTACATCGACGTCAAGCAATCCACTGGCAATCTGAAGGTCACCAAGATTCCGAATACCGAGACCGGCACCATGGACCTGGAGTTTCAGATTGAGGAGGGACAGAAATCCTACATTGAAAAAATTGAAATCAAGGGCAACACCAAGACCAAGGACAAGGTCATCCGTCGCGAGCTGGCCGTCTCACCGGGAGAGGTGTTCAACACTGTGCGCGTCAAGTTGAGCAAGCAGCGGTTGGAGAACCTGCAATTCTTCGAAAAGGTGGACACGCGTGACGAACCGAGCGACGCGGGCCCCACGCGCAAGAATCTAACGGTCGGCGTCGAGGAAAAAAGCACCGGTAATGTCACCTTCGGCGCGGGCTTCAGTTCCGTGGACAACATCGTCGGTTTTGTGGAGGTCACACAAGGCAATTTCGATTTGTTCCGTCCGCCGGTGTTCACGGGTGGCGGACAGAAGTTCCGGTTGCGGGTTCAGTACGGTGCGCAACGGCAGGACTACGTCTTGTCGTTTGTCGAACCGTGGTTTCTGAATCGGAAACTGGCGTTGAGCGTCGATTTGTACCATCGCGAACTGAGTTTTCAGAGTCTGGAGAATTTGTATGACGAAACCCGCACGGGGATGCGCCTCGGCTTGACCCGCGCGCTGTGGAGTGATTTCCTCATCGGCGGCATCAGTTATACCATTGAAAACGTCGGCATCGTCAATCTGGCCCGGCCGAACCGCTCCACCGACACCAACGGTGTGGTAACGCTTCAAGATCGGATTCCGCCGAGCATCCGGGCCGAGGAAGGCAACGCCCTGGTCTCCAAGATCGGCGCCTCGGTGGCGTATGACACCCGCAACAGCAATCTGCTGCCCAACAAAGGCGGACGCACGGAACTGCTGGGTGAAGTGGCCGGCGGCCCGTTTGGCGGCGAAAAGGATTTTTACAAATTGGAACTCAAGTCCACCTGGTACTTCAAAGGTTTCTTTGAAGGGCATGTTTTGGAATTGTCGGGACGGACAGGCGTCGCCGGCGGTCTGCAGGGCGACCCAGTGCCCTTTTACGAGCGCTGGTATCTGGGCGGCATTGATTCCTTGCGCGGTTTCAGATATCGGAGCATCTCGCCGCGTGATCCCGGGTTCAAGGAACCCATCGGCGGCAACACCTACTGGCTCGGTTCGGCGGAATACAGCGTGCCGATTATTGAACGTTTGCGCTTCGCCCTGTTCTATGACATCGGCGCTGTGACCGCGGACTCTTATGATTTCCAATTCAGCAACTATAGTGACAACTGGGGATTGGGGCTTCGTCTCAACCTGCCCATCGGGCCGCTGCGCCTGGACTACGGCATCCCGATCACCCATGACCAGTTCAACAGCGGCACCGGCCGCTTCCAATTCAGTGTTGGTTATACGCGCCCCTTCTGATTTAATTCCCGCATGAAAACATTTTTGAAAACCATCCTCCCGGCCTTCGCGCTCACCGTGCTGCTGGCCGGCTCGGCGTCCGCTCAAATCAAAATCGCCACCATCGATCTGCGGAAGACGTTTGATGGCTACTGGAAAACCAAACAGGCCGATGCCGCGCTCAAAGACCGGGCAGCGGACATGGATAAGGAACACAAGAAATTGATGGAGGAATACACCAAGGCGAAGGAGGATTACCAAAAGACCCTCACGTCCGCCAACGACTCGGCAATTGCGACCGAGGAAAAAGAAAAACGCAAAAAATCGGCGGAGACAAAATTGCTGGAAATCAAGGAAAAGGAGCAGGAGATCACCACGTTCCGAACTCAGGCGCGCACCACTCTGGATGACCAGAGACGGCGGATGCGCGAGGACGTCCTGAAGGAAATTCGCGAAGCCATCAACGGCAAGGCCAAATCCGCCGGTTATTCACTGGTAATTGATACGGCGTCGGAAAGTTTCAACAACACTCCCATCGTGATGTTTTCCAATGGCGAAAACGACATCACCGACGTCATCCTCTCCCAATTGAACGCCACGGCTCCCGTCGAGCTTCCCAAACCCGCCGAGAAAAAAGACGAGAAGAAACCGGACGAAAAGAAAAAATAACGTCAGTCACGCGCCCGGGCGGGTGACAGGCGGCGTCCGTTTACTCAACTCTGGCTCAACCGCTTCTTCGGCGCGTCGAACAACAGCTCGTGGGCTTCCATGAGAAGCGCCGGAATCTGCTGCGCGAACGGGCTGCGGCTCAGACTCCGCCCGAGATTCAACTCCGCCACCTTCGCCGCGTTTTCACCGGGAAACCAGTGATCGCCCTGGCCAAGCAGATTGTAGCGCATCCGGCCCCACGCCACCAGGTCGAGCGACTTCGCATAAGTCCACAACCGCAGGATTTCGAGCAAATTGATCTCGCCCGGCACCTCCACATATTGCGGCAACCCCTCGAACCATCGCCGGCACCAGTCGGCACCCAGCGCACGATGCATTTCCGCCCGCAAACGTTTTTCTATTGGTGCAATCGTTTCCACGATCCGGTCGTAATAGTCGAGCGCCCGGATGTGTTCATCGAAGTCGCCTGGCCTGGAAGCCCCGCAGCTCAGGGTGTGGACTTGTGGCCGCGCGAGACAGTAAAGGTCGTTGAACTGCATCGGCGTTAATGGGGCGCACAGTTCAACCAGTTTTTTTGGCGGCTCATATAATTTCCCGCCTTTGTCGTTCGGGCTGATGATGAACACGCCCATGTCGCGGGCGTGCGCCGCCTCGATCGCCGGCCAGTTCAGATCGTTGACGAAATACCAATGCACATTGAGATAGTCGAACTCGTCGCTGTTCACCGCATCCAGGATGATGTCCGTGGTGGCGTGGGTGGAAAAGCCGAGGAAACGGATGCGCCCTTCCTTTTGCAATTTGCGGGCGGCAGCCACACAGCCATTCTGCTTGAGTGCGTGGTTCAGAAATTGACGATTGTTGACGCCGTGCAAAGCCAGCAAATCGACGTAATCGAGCCGGAGATATTTCATCGATTGGTCAAAGGTCTTCAGGAAATCCTCGGCGCGTTCCATGGGGGGTACTTTGGTCTGCACGATGATTTTGTCGCGCGGCAACGTGGGCAGGACATTCCCAAGCTGCATCTCGGACGTGCCGTAACCGCGCGCTGTTTCGATGTGATTGATCCCTAATTCCACGGCGCGTCGGATGGTGGCCTCCAGATTTTCCTGATTCGCGCGCGGAATTTCGCGGGGCTCGACATCCTGCCATTTGAACTGGTAGCGCATGCCGCCGCAGGAAAAGACGGGCATCGCCAGTTCCGTGCGCCCGAAACGTCGGTATTGCATCGGGCGAAAATAGGTCAGGCGGGTCACGTTCGCAACGCTGGAGAACCGTCGCCCAGCAGGTAAAAACTCGCCCGGTGAAATTCTCTAAAGTGTCGTTGACACACCGACGGACAAGGTCTAGTCTGCCTCGGTATTTTAACCCGTTTTAACACGAGCCATGTTGATTAAGATTTGTTTAGCGATCGCCATTGCCGCCGGCCTTTTCGCTGCCGGCCTCAGTTTCGTGAAGGTAAAGGAAAAGATTACGACCATCATGGCCGAGCGCGACAGTGAGCGCACGCAGAAGGAGGCCGCCCAAAAGGAGCTGGCCGAAACCAAAACGAAATTGGACACCACGACCAAGGACCTGGCCAAGACCAAAGAGGAGTTGACCACTACCAAGGACAGCCTGGAGAAGGAAACTGCCAAAGCCACCACTCAGGAAAAACGGGCCAACGGGCTGGCGGAGGAATTGGCCAAAACCAAAACGGAGCGGGACGACGCCCAGGCCGATCTGGCTGCGTGGAAGGCGTTGGGAATACCCGTCAATCAGATCAAGGTCTTGATCGCCAACCTCAAGGAAACACAGGAGAAACTGGAAGCCTTGACGGCGGAGAAGAAAATCATTGAGCGTGAACTCGCCAGAACGAAAAGTGAACTGGCCAGATATTTACCGGGTTGGGAGCCGCCGCGCTTGCCGGAAGGACTGAAAGGCAAAGTCTTGGTGGTCGATCCGAAGTGGGAATTCATCGTTCTGGATGTCGGTGAAAAACAAGGCGCGAAGGAGGATGGTGAACTGTTGGTGAATCGCGCCGGCCGGCTGGTCGCTAAAGTGCGGATCAAGAACGTTCAAACGGATCGCTCCATCGCCAACGTTCTGCCCGGTTGGAAGCTGGGCGACGTGATGGAAGGCGATCAGGTTTTTCCCGGATTATGAAGCGCCCCGTTCCCATCAGTCTGCGTTGGGCTGGTCTGGTTTTGTTGCTCGCATGGGTGGCGCTCGGGGGCAGTGGATGCGCCAGCACAGAGCCGGAAAACCTCTCTGCCAGACCATGGAACTCGCCGAAAGGCTGGGAGAATGGCTTTCCCGGATTCGTGAACGAAGGACGTTAAGCGGAAGCGGTCGGGCGTTTCGTTACTTGGCAAATTCCACACAGCGGGTTTCACGAATCACCACAATCCGGATTTGGCCCGGGTACTGCAATTTCTCCTCGATTCTCCGGGCAATGTTTCGCGCCAGCGCGAAAGCTTCGTCATCGTCAGCCCGGTCCGGTTCGACGAACACGCGCAATTCACGGCCCGCCTGAATGGCGAAGCATTTTTCCACGCCCGCAAACGACCGGCCGATGTTTTCCAGGTCGCCCACGCGCTTCAGGTAAGTGGTCATCGTCTCGGAGCGCGCTCCCGGTCGCGACGCGCTGATGGCATCCGCCGCGCTGACCAATGTTCCCAACGGACCGATTGGCGGGACTTCGTTATGGTGGGACGCCACGCCATTGACCACCGCGTCGCACTCCCCGTAGCGCTTGATCAATTCCGCGCCGACGATGGCGTGCGCGCCTTCCACTTCATGACTGACTGCCTTGCCGATGTCGTGCAGCAGCCCGGCCCGCTTCGCCTGGGCGATGTCGAGGCCCAACTCCGCCGCCATCAATCCCATCAGGTGCGCGACTTCCACGGAGTGGTCGAGGACGTTTTGAGAGTAACTGTGTCGAAAGCGCAATCGGCCCAGCAGTTTGACAATCTCCTGATGCATCGGCGGCAGGCCGGCCCTGAGCACGGCCTCTTCACCGGCGCGGATGATGGTTTCATCCATTTCCTGGGTGACTTTGGCGACGATTTCTTCGATGCGGGTCGGGTGGATGCGTCCGTCGAGAATCAAGCGCTCCATCGCGCCGCGGGCGATTTCGCGCCGCACCGGATCAAAACCGGAAAGCACCACCGCGTTGGGGGTGTCATCAATCAGCACAGTGACGCCGGTGGCGGCTTCAAAGGCGCGGATGTTGCGGCCTTCCCGCCCGATGATCCGCCCTTTGATTTCATCGCCGGACAACGCCACGGTCGCGGTGCTGATTTCAAAGGAGTGTTCGCCCGCGTAACGCTGAATGGCCAGGCTGATGATGCGCCGCGCCTTTTCTTCCGCGCGGGTCTGGGCTTCCTCAAGAATATGATGGCTCAGGTTGCTTGCCTCGCGCAATGCCGCCTGCTCCGCTTCCTTCATGACCCACGCGCGCGCCTCGGCTTCACTCATGCGTGAGAGGGCCTGTAATTGTTCGCGCCGTAAGCGCGTCAGTTCGTTCAGCTCTTGTTGTCGGGTTTCCAGCGCTTGCGCCTTTATTTCAAGAGCCGCCATTTGTTCGCGCAACGTTTTCTCCGCCGCCACCACGCCTTCCAGTTGGCGATTGATCAGGGCATCGCGCTCATTGAGGCGGTGCTCGAGTTCGTTCAGTTCCTGCCGTCGAGTGATGAAGGAGTGTTCGGTCTGTTCGCGGAGTTTGAGCGCTTCTTCGTTGGCGCTCAGACGGGCTTCGCGCAAGAGGGCTTCGGCCTCGCGGCGCGCAGCTTCGATGCCGGTCTGCGCTTGAAGGGATCGCGACGCCTCCCAACTGTGATGTTTCCACCACAGCAGGAGATAACACAACCCGGCGCCGCCTGCGAAAAAGGCGACACCTTCCGCCCAGATATTGGCCACCAAAATCATTCCAAAACCGCGCGCCGGCTGCCGACCTTCTGCCAACGCGTCGGGGTCAAGATGCAACTTAAACGTATGTCATGCGGCTCGACTGGGATTGTGCCAATGATCTGTTGATCGAAAGCCACTCCGCACGTCGTTCCGTGATGATTCGCCAGCCACCGGTCATAAAATCCTTTTCCCCGGCCCAACCGGCGTCCATTCAGGTCGAATCCTACACCCGGAACCAGAATCAAGTCCAGCCGGTTTAATGGTATTTCGGGACACGGGTCAGCAGGCTCGCGCACGCCAAACTGTCCGGGTTGAACCTCTTTGGCCGGTTCCCGAATCACGCGCGCGACAAAACGATTCTGATCGGGGACAAAACGAGGCAGGGCGATCGTCTTGCCGGCGGACAAGCCGTCCGCAACCAGCGGCCAGACATCCGGCTCATCCGGCAGCGGCGCGTAAAACAGAATGGCTCTCGCCTGCTGCCAAACTTCCTGCTGTTCCAATCGCGCACAAATCCGTGCGGAAG
Organism: Verrucomicrobiota bacterium; assembly: GCA_016200005.1. Lineage (NCBI taxonomy): Bacteria > Pseudomonadati > Verrucomicrobiota > Verrucomicrobiota bacterium. The sequence goes on from JACQFP010000013.1 coordinate 78,536, forward strand.
CGACTGTTCTTTCATCGGGTGACAGTTGCCGTAGCTTCGAGCGAACTTCGGCTCGGAGCGCCGTTTTCAATTCCTGAATCGGGGCGCTCATTGCTTGTGCGCTTGCCCGCTCAACTTGGCTTCGGCAATCAACGCGCGCCACTTCTCCACCCGCTCCTTGATTTTCTTTTCTGCGCCTTGATCCGTCGGTTCGTAATAACGTTTGACGGCGCCCAAGTAATCCTGGGGTACGAAATGACCGGGGAAAGTGTGCGCGTATTGATAACCCTCGCCATGTCCCAATTTTTTCGCGCCCGCATAATGTGCGTCGCGCAAGTGTTCCGGGACGGCCAGCGTGCGCCCAGCTCGGACATCTTCCAGCGCCGCGTCAATGGAGGTGATGCTCGTGTTGCTCTTGTTCGCGGTGGCGATGTAGATGGCGGCCTCGGCAATCGGAATCCGCGCTTCGGGCCAGCCGATGAACTCTGCCGCTTGATGGGCTGCATTCGCCAGGATGAGCGCCATCGGGTCGGCCAAACCCACGTCTTCGGCGGCGCAAATGACGATGCGCCGTGTGATGAAGCGCGGGTCTTCACCGGCATGAATCATTTTGGCCAGCCAATACAGTGTCGCGTCAGGGTCGCTGCCACGCATCGATTTGATGAACGCCGAGATGGTGTCGTAATGCGCGTCGCCATCGCCATCATAGACAATGGCCTTGCGCTGGATGCTTTGTTCGGCAACGGCCAGATTGATGTGAATCACACCGTCCCGGTCCGGTTCGGTGGTGAGGGCGGCAATTTCCAACGCGTTCAATGCCTTCCGCGCATCGCCGTCGGAAATTGTGGCCAGGTGTCGCAAGGCATTTTCGTCCGCGTGAATTTTCAGATGGCCCAGACCGCGCTCGGAATCGACGAGCGCCCGCTTAATCAGTTCACAAATCTCCTTTTCCGTCAACGGTCGCAGCTCAAAGATCTGAGAGCGCGATACCAGCGGCGAGTTGACGAAGAAGAAAGGATTGTGGGTTGTCGCTCCAATGAGGCGGACATTGCCGTTCTCCACGTCGGGCAGGAGGACATCCTGTTGCGCCTTGTTGAAACGGTGGATTTCGTCGATGAACAAAATTGTAGCCTGGCCGGTGTTGGCCAGGCGATTGGCTGCCGCCGAGAGAACCCGCCGCATGTCGGCCACGTTGGATTCCACCCCGCTCAATCGCTCAAACTTGTTCCTGGTCTGGCGGGCGATGATTTGGGCGAGTGATGTTTTGCCGGTGCCGGGCGGGCCGTAAAAGATCAGGGACTGGATGCGGTCGGATTCGATTGCGCGTCGTAACAACTGTCCGGGGCCGAGCACGTGCGTTTGCCCGACGATTTCCGCGAGATTGCGCGGACGCATCCGGGCTGCCAGCGGCGTGGCAGAAAATGGCTTCGTTTCTCCGGCGGTCGGAGCGCCAGTCGTTTCGGGCGGGGGCGCAAACAAATCATCCCGTGACATGCATATCATTTACCAGTTGTGTGCGGGTTTACCAAAAACAAAAAAGCCCGACTTTGATGGTCGAGCTTCAACTTGATTCTACCTTGGGCAACAAAAAAATACCCCACCGTAATGCCGTGTGTAACAGTTCCTTTGAACTACTAGGGAACAGGTGGAACCCGATCGATTGTTTTCGACTTCCAGTGAAGGCCTGTCGGCCATAACCGAAATAGAGGCTCCGTGTTTTTTTAACTACGGTTCAAGGACTTTGTTGCTGATCACGAACATGGCAGGGTAAATCCAAAGTCATTTCCAAAGAACGCGGCGGTGGGAGCGGATTCTCTAGTTCAATATCCCAATCGCCCTTGCTGGATAAAGTTTGAACCGGATGTCGCCATTTTACAAGCTGGATTTTCAAAAATCTGCGCGCGGTTCTTAGGCAGGGTCGATTGCTTGATGATGTGAAGCCGGGTGCTTATCCGTGGCTTCGTTTTTTTAAGCGCTTTTGTCACCCTTCCATGGTAAGAGTGATCCATAGTTCGTGTTAATGTGCTTGATTGGCCTGAGAGTAGCTCAGGTTTGAAGCAATGCAGATATGCGACCTTGGCGCGAGCCGTGACGCGTGGTTGATAAGTTTTGACTGAAGCTGGCATGAGAAACCTGCAAATCATAAGGCGACCATTCCGACCCTTCGCCTTGGCTGGATTGGGCCTTCTGATGGCGTTGAACGCTCCTGCGGCTGGCACCGTCACCGTCTGTAACGAAGCGAGCTTGGACGCGGCATTGACCAATGGCGGAACGGTGGCATTTGCTTGCGACGGCACGATCACCATCACCTCTACAAAAGTAATTTCTTTGGACACCGTCTTGGACGCCACCGGCCACACGGTCGCGATCAGCGGGAACAACTCCGTCCGCCTTTTCACCGTCAACCCGGCGGTCAACCTCTCCGTTTATAACCTGACGCTGGTCAACGGTCGGAGCACCAATGGCGGCGCCATCTACAACAGTGGCACGTTGGTTGTATCCAACAGCGCGCTCTCCGGAAATTCGGTCAGCAACTCGGCTAGCGGATTAGGAGGCGCCATTTACAATAATAATCTCGCCACTCTCATCGCAGTGAACTCCAGCTTCTTCAATAATGGTTGCCGGGGAGGCGACGGGGCGAACAACACGGCGGTCAACGGCACCGGTTTCCCCGGCCAGGTCGGTGCGGGTGGCGGCATTTACAATGACGCCGGAAACATCAGTGTGACCAATTGCACTTTCGCAGGCAACACCTCGACCGGAGGCCGCGGCGGTAATGGCGGCGACGCTTTTTTGATCCTGCCGGCAGGCAACGGCGGGGCCGGAGGCGCGGCCGCTGGCGGTGCGATTTCGATTGGGGGTGGAGTGTTGACTGTCGTTAACAGCACCTTTGTCAGCAATAGTTGCGCGGGTGGCAACGGAGGCACCAACGGCAACGGTGGCGGTGGCGTCCGCGGCAACGGCGGCGATGCCAGCGGAGGCGCCATCGACCACAGCGGGATTTCAGCAAATTTGATCAATGCGACTTTCTTCGGCAACGGATGCACTGGTGGAACCGGCAATACCAATGGAAATCGTTTGGGAGGAAATCTTCGGAACGGCGCCGCCAGTTTGATGACGTTGAAGAACACCATCGTGGCTGGAAGTTCCGCCGGCACCAACGCTTCCGGCGCGATCACTGACGGCGGAAACAACATCAGTTCAGACCTGAGTTGCAATCTTACCAATGTCGGCAGTTTGAATAATACGGATCCTCGCTTGGGCCCGTTGGCCGATAATGGCGGCCCTACGCTCACCAAGGCATTGCTGCAAAACAGCCCGGCCATTGATGCCGGTAACAGCGCCGTCGCTCTGCCGACTGATCAGCGCGGCTCTCCGCGATTTGGCGCGTGCGACATTGGCGCTTTCGAAATGACGCCGCCCACAATTCTTTCATCCGTCTATCTTCCGAATGGTCACCTGCGTTTGCAATGTTCTGGAGTCATCGGCCCAAGCTACTTCATTCACGCCTCAACGAACCTGGCGAGTTGGGTGCAGTTGACGGATTTAGTCCCACTCACCAACCGGATCTTTGACATTGAAGATGCGAATGCTTCCAACTTTTTGATTCGGTTCTACCGGTTGCAGGCTCACTAGCTGGTTCTTGCGCGCAGCAGGATTGTAACGGGTCCGCGCTCATCGGCAACATCAGCCCACGGCGCTGAAATTCCGATAGCGCCTCTTATCGGCCCGCCTACTTTGAATCCAATTTGGACGCGTCAAAGTTGGGATTGGGCTGCGGCATCTGCGCCGCGACTTGTTTGCGCCAGGCATGGAGTTGCTGACGCAGCTCCTCCGCTTGGGCTGGCAACGAGGCCGCCAGATTGTTCTGTTCACTCAGATCAGTCTTGAGGTTGTAAAGCTCCACATGATTGTCCTCGAGGAACTCCAGGAGTTTAAATTCGCCCGCCCGGACGGCGCTGACGGGTGTCGTGGTCGGATAATAGTGCGGATAGTGAAAGTAAAGCGCGGCGCGCGAAGAATGTGCAGCCGGTGACCTGAGCAACGGCATGAGACTGACGCCGTCGTCTGGCGCATCCGTAGTTTTCATTCCGGTTATTTCGAGCAGGGTTTTGAATAGATCGGTGCTGACAACCGGCTCGTGACAAATTGCGTCCGCCAGCGTCACACCCGGCCAGCGAATGATCAGCGGCACGCGGAGGCCGCCTTCGTAAAGCGCCCCTTTGCCCGACCGCAACGGATAATTGTCCGTAACAAACCTGCCGCTCGAATCCTTGAGGTAACCGCCATTGTCGGAGGTGAAGATGACGACAGTGCGGTCGGCCAGATTGCGGCTTGCCAGCCGCGCGAGGAGACGACCGACGCTCTCGTCCAGGCTTTGAATCATCGCGGCGTAACTGGCGTTCTCATGATGCATCTGCGGCGAAATCTTCTTGGCGAAGTGCGCCACCAGGTCGGACTTGGCCTCAATCGGCGCGTGCGGCGCATGATGGGCCAGATAAAGAAAGAAGGGCCGTCCCTGCGCGCTGTCGATGATCTTCAACGCCTCATCGGTCAGCCGGTCCGTCAGGTATTCGCCGGACCGACCAAACTCCAAATGCGGTACATAACGAAACTCGCCGCCAAAATGCTGGCTGCCGCGATACGGATAAAAGTAAGTTTGCGGCGCGCCCCAGTGGGTGCCGCCGATGTTGATATCGAAGCCGTGTGTCTCCGGATAAAACGCCGCCTCGCCCAGATGCCATTTGCCGACCAGCGCCGTAAGATACCCGGCGGACTGGAGCGTCTTGGCCACGGTCGTTTCCGTGTGCGGCAGATTCGCCACGGTCACGGGCGGAATGAGCTTGCGGTTGCGCGGTGGATTCGCTGCGGCTTCGTACCACGTCGTGAGATGTAATCGCGCGGGGTGTTTGCCAGTCATCAAACTGGCGCGGGTGGGTGAACAGACGGGTGCGGCGGCATAGGCGTCGGTAAACCTGACGCCCTGGCGCGCCAGCCGGTCAATGTTGGGTGTTTCGTGCAGGTCGCCGCCGTAACAACCGACGTCCGACCAGCCCAGGTCGTCGGCGAGGATGAACAGAATGTTGAGTGGTTTCGGAGCGGCACCGTGGAGCCGACCCGGGATCAGCCACAGCCCACAGCCGATGCACGCTGATAGGAGGGCCAGCCAGTTTCTCCAGCTTTTCCGAAACACAAACGCTTTATTCATGATTGCCAATGACCGTATCGGGGTCTCGCTGGCTTGCAAAGCATGGAAACCCTGGCTTAAGAATCCATCCGGTTGCCAAATCATCATCTGCACTCAACAGCTTGTGCTGTCCCCGGCGGCCAAGGCCGAAGTCCATTCCTTGAGGGTCAATCCGTGGTTGGAAACATTCCTGTTGGCGGCGCTTGCCTTGAACACGCGGCTTGAACGCTTCAAAACATTAACGCTTCAACGCTCGCCGGTTCCAAGCTAAACTGGCCGGGCGATGTCCGACACGCTGGTCATCAACGAAATCTACCTGAGCTTGCAAGGCGAAAGCACATTCGCCGGGCTGCCGTGCGTGTTCGTCCGACTCACCGCTTGCGACTTGCGTTGTTCCTATTGCGATTCCGCCTACGCGTTCAAGAAGGGGACGAAGATGACGCTGGAGGAAGTGCGCTGCGCGATTCAGCGGCTGGCGAAACCGTTCGCAGACCGGGCATCACGCGTTACGAGTCACGCATCACGCCTCCCCCTCGTCGAACTTACCGGCGGCGAACCGCTCTTGCAGCCAGAGGTTCTTCCGCTGATGAAAGCGCTGTGTGACGATGGCTTTACCGTGTTGATCGAGACCAGCGGCGCGCATGACATTTCGAAGATCGACCCGCGCGTCCGGCGGATCATGGATTTGAAATGCCCCAGCAGCGGCGAGGTCGAGCGCAATCGCTGGGCGAATCTGCCGCACCTCAAGAACACTGATGAAATCAAGTTCGTCATGGGAACGCTGGAAGATTACGGCTGGGCGAAACAAAAAATCGTGGAGCACAAACTCGATTCCGTTTGTCCCATCTTATTCTCGTGGGTGGAGCCGCTGACACGAGCGCAACAGGACAACTCGTTGAAGGCAGTTCCCGCCGGCCAGACGCCGATCTCGCGCCGCGAACTGGCGGAGAAAATCATCGCCGACGCGCTGCCGGTGCGGTTTCAGGCGCAACTGCACAAAGTCATCTGGCCGCCCGACAAACGAGGAGTGTAGCCGCCGGCTTGAGGAGGCGGAATACCACATGACTACAAACCAAGTTCTCGCCCAACTCCGCGCTTACGAATCGCGCAACGTCACGTTCATCGAACCGGACGGCTCGTGGCCGATTGTCTGGGAGCGTGCCGATGGAGTTCACGTTTGGGATACCGAAGGGAAAAAGCATCTCGACCTCACGGCCGCGTTTGGAGTTGCCGCGGCGGGACACGCCAACCCGCGCGTGGTCAAAGCCGGTCAACGTCAAATGGCGAGACTGTTGCACACGATGGGCGACGTTCATCCTCACGCGTTGAAAGCGGAACTGGCGCGCGAATTGAGCCGGATTACGTTCGAGCGTTGGGGGAGGATAAACCCGAAATCCGAAATCCGAAATCCGAAATCAGGCAAAAGCATTTTCTGCAACTCCGGTTTTGAAGCGGTCGAGGCCGCGCTTAAAACTGCGCTGCTCGCCACGAGCAAACGCGGCATCCTTGCATTCGAGGGCGCGTATCACGGACTCGGCTACGGCGCGCTCAACGCCACGCATCGCGACCATTTCCGCGCGCCGTTCCGCTCGCAACTCGGAAAGTTCGGACATTTCGTTCCGTTCCCCGTAGCCGCCGACGTGAGGCTCACTTCCGAAAATCCGAAATCTGAAATCCGAAATCCGAAATTTTCAGAGCCTCCTGACGTCGGCTGCCACGAAATTGAAAGGATAATCCGCCGCTTGTTACACCGCGAGAAAATCGGTGCAATTCTCGTCGAACCGATTCAAGGGCGCGGTGGTATCAACATTCCGCCGCCGGAATTCCTGCCGTTATTGCGCCAGCTTTGCGACGAGCACCGCGCCCTTTTGATCCTCGATGAGATTTACACTGGGTTTGGGCGCACGGGAAAATGGTTCGCGTGCGAACACACGCAGACTATTCCCGATTTGATTTGCCTTGGCAAAGCGTTGACCGGCGGATTCCCGTTGTCAGCGTGCGTTGGGCGCACAAAGATCATGGATGCGGCGTGGCCGGTGTCCACAGGCGAAGCAATTCACACGAGCACGTTTCTCGGCCATCCCGTCGGCTGCGCAATGGCGCTGGCGCAAATCGCCGAGATCAAACGGTTGAAACTCGTCGAGCGCAGCGCCCAACTGGGGAAGGCTCTGCTGGCGCGTCTCAACTCCATTCACGGTTCACGTTTCACGGCTCGCGCCCGCGGCCTCGGCCTGATGGCAGGTTTGGAACTCGGCCGCGCTGATGGCTCGCCGGCGACAACCGAGGTTTCGCGCGTCATCAAAGCGATGCTGCATCGCGGTTTCATTCTGTTGCCGGAGGGCGAGCATGGCAACGTGATCAGCTTCACGCCGCCACTGACGATTACAGAGACGCAGTTGTCCGCGACGGTGAAGGAATTGGGAAAATGTTTAACCGCAGATTGACTCAAATGAACGCAGATAGAACCCTTCATTCAGGAGCCTGGCTTCGGCCCATCTGCGTCAATCTGCACTGCTATACTGGAAAGTATTGTTGGCGTGACAAAGTTTTTGTGAGCGGCACTTCTTCCTCTCTCCACGACGCAGGAGTGGGGAGAGGACCGAGGAGAGGGGCAATCCAAAAACAAACGCCCCTCCTCTCCCCGGCCCTCTCCTCCATCCGATGGAGGAGAGGGAGAAGGTTTTGTTGCGGCTCGGCCGCGCTGCGTTCATCTGCGGTTTCAATTCCAATCCGATGAAACTCAGCGAAATGCGCGAACTGCTGAGCACGCGGGGAATCCGGCTGACGAAATCCCTCGGCCAGAATTTTCTGCACGACGGCAATCAACTTCGCCGCATTGTCGCCGCCGCCGAATTGACCAAGTCTGACAAAGTCTTGGAAATCGGGCCGGGACTGGGGCCGTTGACGGAGTTGTTGTTAGCGCAGACCGGCGAGGTCCTGGCGATTGAAAAAGACCGGCGGCTGTTCGAGTTTCTACAAGAGCACTTTTCTAGCGCGAAGAACCTGAGCTTATTGCGCGACGATGCCTTGGACTATTTGCAACGGGAACCGCGTGATTGGAGCGACTGGAAACTCGTTGCCAACCTGCCCTATTCCGTCGCTACGGCAATTCTCGTGGAACTGGCGCAATGTGAACGTGGCCCACAGCGGATGGTCGTAACATTGCAGCTTGAAGTGGCGCAACGACTCGTGGCGCAGGCGGGCAGCCACGCTTACGGAGTGCTCGCATTGCTGATTCAATTGCGATACGACCCGAAGGACCATTTCAAGATTCCAGCGAGTTGTTTTTTTCCGCAACCTGATGTTGATTCAGCCTGCGTCACTTTGATTCGGCGATCCCGGCCACTCCTGACAAGCGAGCAAAGCGAAACATTTACAAAAATTGTCAAACGCGCGTTTTCGCAGCGTCGCAAGATGATGTTCAAACTGCTGAAGCAGGACTGGCCCGAGGAAAGACTAACGGCCGCATTCACCGCACAGCAAATTTCGACCGGGGAACGTGCCGAAGAATTGTGCTTGGAAGAATTCGTCGCGCTGGCGGAAAAACTTGATTAAGGTTTGCGGGCACATCTCAAGTTTTTCGAGCTGTGTTATCTCAAGCAGACCGAACGAGCATTCGTCAGTTGAAATAATTACGATCACTTCGTCTTCACCGCAGATGAATTAGTATAGGGACTCCAATGCAATTTTCTAAAATCCTCGTAATTGAAAGATTCCACGTGGCCGTTTACAAAGGCGACGTGCATTTGATAATGGCGGCGTGTCGCAGCCATTTCTGGTCCACCTGCGGCATTCCATCCTGCGTCACTCTCAAATAACAGAACGGTTTCCGGCTCGATTTCGGCGCAGTCTTTTAGCCCGTCAAGATTGCGATTCATCGCATAACTGCAAGTTTGTTTCTTGGGAGCAGCACGACAATGAAAGCTGGCTTTGTTCGTGGACTGGATGGCATCGCACCATCGGCTCGCAGGAGGAAACAGGTCGTCGTGATCGCCTGTGTAGATTCTAAGTTCCAAGGCGAGCTCTTTCATGTTGTTCATGCAACTCATGTCATCGGCCATGGCTTGCGCCGCACGAAACGCTGAAATTATCGTGAAAACACAAAACCCAAAAACGCAGGAGGAAAAAATCAGACTGAAGATCGCTTTGCGAAAAGCTGTCTTGCTGGCGCCGTCATTTCTAATTCGAATCAAAGCCCTGATGGAATAAATTATCGCCGGCAAGGATGTGATACCGCAAATGATACTCGCGACTCCAAGCATCAAGGCGTCTTTGGCCAGCTTCTCAGCTTTCGACTGCGTGACTGGCGGATCATCAGGCATGAAAAGACTTCTACGCCTCCACAAAACTAAGGCCAAGAACAATCTCTTTACCACCAGCGTTGAAGCTCGCATACAATTTTTTGCGAACTTCTTTATTCTTGTGTTGTCCGATAAGTTACTTGGACAGTTGATTATGACAGAAGAAATCTTTGACGTCGTCAACGACCGGGACGAAATCATCGGCCGGCAAACGCGCCGCGAGGTGCATGGGCTCGGTTTGAAACATCGCGCTGTTCACGTGCTGGTCTTCAATGCGCGCGGCGAGGTCTTCTTGCAAAAGCGGTCGCTGAAGAAAGATTGCTTTCCAGGCAAATGGGATTCGTCGGCTTCCGGCCATCTGGACTGCGGCGAAACTTACGACGCCTGCGCAGTCCGCGAACTCCGTGAGGAGATCGGCCTTGAAATCCAAACGCCACTGAAGCGACTCTTCAAGATCGACGCGTGTGCTGACACCGGTCAGGAATTCGTCTGGATTTATCGTTGCGAGGCAGAAGGCCCGTTCACTTTGCACCCGGAGGAAATTGAGCGTGGGGACTGGTTCACGCCGGCGGCCGTCAAGCAATGGATGTTGGAACGTCCGGACGATTTCGCCGGCGCGCTGTTGCTGATTTGGAAAAGGCTGACCACGGATGAACGAGGATAAAACCGGGTTCGATAAGTCTTCGAAATCGAAGACTGTTCCCGCACTTGACGCCTCCGCATTCGTTCGTTAGGTTGCGCTGCCAGTTAAAAATTTATGCAAAATTTTCTTGTTCCGATCGTGGTTGAGCAGACAGGACGCGGTGAGCGCAGTTGGGACATTTACTCGCGCCTGCTCGTGGACCGCATCATTTTTCTCGGCACGCCGATTGACGACATGGTTTCCAATATCATCATCGCCCAGTTGCTATTTCTGCAAATGAGCGATCCGAAAAAGGACATTCACCTTTACATCAATTCCCCGGGAGGCAGCGTTTCCGCGGGGTTGGCGGTTTACGACACGATGCAGTTTCTTACGTGCGACGTGAATACATACTGCATCGGCCAGGCGGCGAGCATGGGGGCGGTCCTGCTCTGCGGCGGCACGAAAGGCAAACGCTACGCGCTGCCGAACTCGAACATCATGATTCACCAACTGTTGGGCGGTGCGGAAGGCGCGGCGAGCGATGTCGAAATCCGCGTCAAATATATGCTCAAGCTCAAGCAGCGGCTCAACTCCATCCTCGCCAAACACACGGGTCAAACGGAGGAAGCGGTGGAAAAAGCGTGTGACCGCGACAATTTCATGACGCCTGACGAAGCGAAGGAATTTGGGTTGGTGGACGAGGTCGTCGTTTCGCGAAAGCAAGTCCCTGGGTTGCCGGATAAAACATCGGTGGTTGCCTGATGCACGCTCAGCCTTCACCCATCAACTGACCAACCCTCCGTGGCGCGCCCGACCAACATCACACTCTGCAGCTTCTGTGGGAAATCGCATGCCGAAGTTAGAAAGCTGATTGCCGGGCCGGGCGTTTACATCTGCGACAGTTGCGTCATTTTTTGCAAAGGCGTACTCGACAAGGAACTGGCGGCGGACACGCGCAAACAGATGCCGCGAATCAACATTCCGAAGCCGTCCGCCATCAAACACCTGCTCGACCTTCACTGCATTGGCCAGGATCACGCCAAGAAGACTCTGGCGGTGGCCGTGCATAATCACTTCAAGCGTATTCTCCAGGAGCCCCCCGTCCGCGCCGGCAAAGGGGAGAACGACGAGTTGTCGGCGAATCGCCATGCCGAGGTCGAAATCGAAAAGAGCAACATCCTGATGATCGGCTCGACCGGCTCCGGCAAAACGTTGCTGGCCCGCACGCTCGCCCAGATTCTCGATGTGCCGTTTGCCATCGCCGACGCGACCACGCTCACCGAAGCCGGTTACGTGGGTGAAGACGTGGAGAACATCATTCTCCGTTTGCTGCAGAACGCGGACTACGACGTGAAGCGCGCCCAACGCGGGATTGTTTATATCGACGAGATCGACAAGATCGCGCGCAAGACCGAAAACGTTTCCATCACCCGCGACGTTTCCGGCGAAGGCGTGCAACAGGCATTGCTGAAGATCTTGGAGGGAACGGTCTGTAACGTTCCGCCCCAGGGCGGCCGCAAACATCCGCAACAAGAATACATCCGCGTCGATACGCGCGACATTTTGTTCATTTGCGGCGGCGCATTCGTCGGTCTCGAGAAAATAATTCACCGGCGGCTTGGCCATCGCGTCATGGGTTTCAGTGCAGTGGAGCGAACGCGCGAGACGGAGGCAGTAGAACGCCGGGAAATCCTTGAGTGGGTCGAGCCGGAAGATTTGCTCGGTTTCGGTTTTATTCCGGAGTTCATCGGCCGATTGCCGATGGTGACGGTGCTGGCGGAGCTGACCGAGGACCAGTTGGTCGCCATCCTGACCGACACCAAGAACGCGCTCACCAAACAATTCGCCAAGCTGATGGCGATGGAAGGCGTGGAATTGGAGTTTTCAACCGACGCCCTGCGGGAATTGGCCGTTCAAGCCATGAAGAAAGGAACGGGAGCGCGCGCCCTGCGCGGTTTGCTGGAGAAGCTGATGCTCGACGTGATGTACGACGTGCCCAACAGCGGTGACGTTCTCACCGTCAACATCACGCGCGCCGCCGTGTTGGGCGAGGCAAAGCCACTGGTTCGTCGCAAGCAGGACAAGGCGGCGGCGTGAAACGTGAAACGTGAAGCGTGAAACGTGAAGCGTGAAACGTGAAACGTGAAACGTGAAGCGTGAGAACGACTTGAGCGGTGAAGCCCCGTTTCACGCATCACGTTTCATTCCCCGATATCTTCATTCCAAAGTTCAGGACGAGCTGCGATGAAATCGCGCATGAGTTGGATGCACGCCGCGTCTTGTAACACCTCCACGACCACGCCCTGCGAGCGCAAATAATCTTCCGGCCCTTTGAACGTCACGTTTTCGCCAACGACGATGCGGGGAATCTTGTAGAGCAACGCCGCGCCGCTGCACATCGGGCAGGGTGATAGTGTCGAGTAAAGCGTGCAGCGTTCATAGACCGACGCCTTGAGCCGGCCCGCGTTCTCCAGACAATTCATCTCTGCGTGATGGATGCTGCTGCCGCGCTGCACACGCTGATTGTGTCCACGCCCGATGATGTTCCCGTCGCACACCAGTACCGAGCCAATGGGAATGCCGCCTTCGGCCAAACCTCTCCTCGCTTCCTCAATCGCGGCTTGGAGAAATGCGTCCACAAGTAATCTTTCAGCGGTGGTCGGCGACCGCCGCTACAATTCAAATCGCAGCGGCGATGGCGTCGCCCATCTCGCGCGTGCCGATTTTGCGGGTGTTTTCCTCGCTCGCGCTGAAAATGTCGCCGGTGCGGTTGCCCGCGTTGATGACTTTGGTCACGGCGGCTTCAATCGCCGCCGCCGCGTCGCTCAAGCCAAAGGTGTGGCGAAGCATGAGCGCGGACGACAGGATTTGCGCAATCGGGTTCGCCAGGTTTTTGCCGGCGATATCCGGCGCGGTGCCGCCGGCGGGTTCGTAGAAACCAAAAGTGTTTCCGCCGCTCGTCGCGCCGAGACTGGCACTGGGCAACATACCGAGCGAACCGGCCAGCGCCGCCGCTTCGTCACTCAAAATGTCACCGAACATATTCTCGCAAAGCATCACATCGAACTGCGCCGGGCGGAGCATGAGTTGCATCGCGCCGTTGTCCACGAACATGTGTTCCAGCGCCACGTCGGGATATTGCCCGCCGACGCGCGTGACGACCTCGCGCCACAGCACGCCGTTCTCCAGCACGTTCGCCTTGTCAATGCTGGTGACCTTTTTGCGGCGCGACTGCGCGGCTTGGAATGCGACGTGCGCGATGCGCTCAATTTCCGGCGTGGTGTAAACCATGGTGTCAATCGCTCGGTGACCACCGGGAATTGCCTCCGTCCTTTTCGGCTGGCCGAAATACAGGCCCCCCGTCAACTCGCGCACGACGAGGATGTCAATACCGTTGCCCTGGCGTTCCTTGGCAAGCGGACAGGCGTGGGCGAGGGCTTTGGGAAGTTTCACCGGACGCAGATTGGCGAACAGGCCGAACTCCTTGCGAATGCGGAGCAACGCGGCGCGTTCGGGACGTTCCTCCTTCGGAACCGTCGAGTCGCGGTCGGGCAAACCGACTGAGCCGAACAAAATCGCAGCGGAGTTCTTGCACAGCGTGAGCGTGGCGTCTGGCAGGGCCTTGCCGGCGGCGTCAATTCCCGCCCACCCAACGGGCGCTTCGGTGATATCGAGTTTGAATCCAAATTTGTTTTCTGCACAATGGAGAACCCTGATGGCTTCGCGCATGACTTCCGGGCCGATGCCGTCGCCGGCCAACGCTGCGATTTTGAAATTTTTCATGGATAAATTTGCCGCGGGAATTGGGATGCTAATGATTCGGCGCGTCCTGGCAAAGGAATTTTGCAACACAGGATAAGCCAGGGGCCGCAGCGCGTTAGTACCCTGACACCATGTTTACGCTGACCATGCGGGGCGCGATGCGGGCGAGTTCTTTTCCATTCTTGTCGTACACAATGCCGAGCAATTGATGCGCGCCGGGCGTGGCCAGATCGCCCGGCCATTGCGCCGTCATGCGCCGGAAATTGCCTTCAGGTTCAAACGTCTCCAGTTTTCCTGGATACTCTCCGAGGGTTGAACCATTCAGGCCGATGATCCGGAAGATCACCTTGCCGATCTGGTCGGATTGGTCCGGCGGCAGCGCCAGGTAACCGGTGACTTGTGGTTTCGTGTTCTGTCCCCAAGCGGTGTCGCAACGCATCGGCAGCATTACCGGGCCGCACGCTTTCCAGTCGGCGGGTTGGAGTTTGTCCACGAGCTGGATCTTGCCCAGACTGGCGGGTTGCTGGACGGACAATGGGCTGCCATAGACGAAGGAACGAAAAATGCGCGGACCGCCGTCGCTGTAACAAAGCTCGGCGTCGAGCGCGATGATTTCATTCAGCTTTGGTTTGAAGTTCGGAAAATTCGCCCACGGCAATTTGAACTCCACATCCATCCCCACCTTGGTGCGGCGCGCGCCGACCTGGACTCCGGTTTTGGGAATGGCTTGGAGAAAACCAGGCCGCAGACAGAAGCGCGGTTGCACTTCCGCCATTTTCAAACCGCTCCAGTAGCAATGCACCGCGCCGGGATTTGCATTCGTGGGCCACGCCTGGCTGCGAAAGTCGGCGTTTTGCCGCGTGTCGAAATACCATTCCACCGCGTCGCCTTCCCAGAGATGATTGTCGTCGGCGCTGCTGAATGGTTTGGTGTCCAGCGTGCGGAGGCCGGCGTAAAAAGCCTCGTCGTCCCACATGTAAAAGAACTGCGCGGCGCGGTTTTTCAAATCCGCGTTGAAATATTCGACCGGCGTGCAGAACGCGCCTTTGAATTCGGTGAGATCGCCGTCGATCTTCATGTTGGCGGGTGCGCGCGTCGCCAGGCCGCGCACGCCAGGCGCCAGTCGGTTGCGGTCGGCGGCAACTGCGCTGATCCAACTGCTGAGCGCGATGGAAGCGACGATGACGGCCTCCAGGAGTTTGATGAGTGAACGATTATTTTTCATGGGTCAGGAATCGCGGCCATTTAGACGACCCGCCATGCGTCGCGCAAGCGGAAAAACCGGAATCGAGTTAGCGGGAGGCTAACCGGTCTTCACCGCGTAATTGATGCTCATGATGCCGCCCAGCAGATTGATGATGCGCACCTCCTTGAACGGCATCCGGCGCATCCTGGCGGCCACGCCCTGTTGGGCGGGAAAACGTTTCAACGATTCCAAGATGTAAGCGTAGGTTTGCGCATCGCCGAAAAAAACCCGGCCAAATAGAGGCACGAACATTTTCAAATAAGCGAAATACAGCCCGCGCCAGCAGGCGTTGTCCGGCTTGCCAAAATCCAGCACCAGCACGCGCCCGCCGGGTTTGGCCACGCGGCACATCTCGCGCAGACCCGTTTCCCAACTCGCGAGATTGCGCAGGCCATAACCGATGGTGACAATATCGAAGCTTGCGTCGGGAAAGGGGATGTGCTCCGCATCGGCCTGAATGAATCGAAGAGGTTCAAGGCCGTTTGTTTGATTCACCGCCGGACCAAGTGCCAATTCCCGGCCAAGCTTTACGGCGACCTCCAGCATCGCGGCGCTAAAATCGAGTCCCACGACTGCGGCACCGCGCCGGGCGAGAGCCAATGCAACATCGCCTGTGCCGCAACACAGGTCGAGGGCGCGCTCGGCAGGCTGCGGGTTGGCACGCTGAATGAGTCGCTTTTTCCACCAGCGATGCAGGCCGCCGCTTTGCAGGTCATTGATGAGGTTGTAACGGGGCGCAATCGTGGTGAAAAGTTCCTTCACCCGTGCGGCGCGCTGCATTCCCGGCTCGTAAAACTTGTTGGTCATCTGCCCGGAAGATTAGCACAGTGCCGGAAACGAAACGACGATAACCATGGGTTTTGGGTGCCGCTAAATGGGGGTTAAAGAAAAGACACGGCCTGGCAAAAAACGAGACAATCAAAAAGCTAATCAGAGCATGAAAAATGTTGCTCAACGTCCGGACTTCACCTATAAGTCCAGCCAGGTGGCTGGCGGATTTAGACAGAATGCGCTGGCAAATCGTATTTCAAACCACTATTGCCGAAAATGAAACTATTCGGGAAATCGGAAACCAAGAAGCCGGCGAAGTCAGCGCAATCATCGTCGCCGGCAGCACCGGTGGAGGGTTCCTCCCCGCCGAAAAAAATCCTGGTGGTGGATGACGACCTGGTGATCGTCAAGACGCTGACACTTAAACTGGAAGCCAACGGCTACCGAGTGTTAAGCGCACACGATGGCTCGACTGCGGTGACTTTGGTTCGACAGGAAAATCCGGACATTGTCATTTTGGATGTCAATTTCCCGCCAGAGGTCGGCATGAGTTGGGATGGGTTTAAGATCATGGAGTGGTTTCAGGGGCGGGCAACGGGCGGGCGACTAATCCCCGTCGTTATCATCACCGGCGAGGACTCGATAAAGAACCGGGAACGCGCCATTGCTGCCGGGGCCACTTCCTTCTACCAAAAACCGCTCGACATGGAAGAACTTTTGACGGGAATCCGGGAAATTCTTGCCGCACTGGCTGGCAAGAGTTCAGCCAAGCAGTAGCTTTGTTGTTGAGCCATTCTTAACCACCCCGGCGGGAACTGCAATCCAAGGCCATCTGCTTCACGTCGTCACTCCCGCTCGTAAATTCTTCGTAGTTCCTGTGGTGAAGTTCCCAGACGATATTGCGTCGTCACTCGCCACATCCGCAAGTAAGTCCGCAGGACCCCCAGCTTCGCAAACCGCCGCGCCGAGGTGACGAGGGTGGCGTCCGCCAGCGCGAGACGACCTCGCTGGCGCAAGCGGCGACACAGTTCGAACTCTTCCATCAGTGGCAAGTCCGGAACACCGCCAACCGCTTCCAAATCCTCGCGCCGAACAAACAACGCCTGATCGCCCGCGACGCGTTGCCCAAGGTAAAGCCGCACTGCGCATTTGAAACGCGAACCCCACAAAAGCGGACTTCCGTCACGAAACATTTTCCAGTAGCCGCCGCCCACCACACGCGCGTCGCGGAAGGAATTAATCGCCGCCTGTCCGGCGTTCGGCGGCAACCACGTATCCGCGTGTAACATGAGGATCACATCGCCCTTTGCCTGCGCCGCACCCAGCCGCATTTGCCCGCCGCGTCCCGGCGCGCTCGTGAGCACATGACAGCCCATATTGATGGCCACTTCCCGTGTCTGATCGCGGCTGCCACCATCGACGACGATGATTTCACAGACTTCGGGTATCTGCTTGGCGCGACGTACCGTTTCGCCAAGCGACTCAGCTTCGTTGAGCGCCGGGATGACGACGGAGATTGTTTCGGGGAGCGAGCGTGGCTGCGCCTGTCTGTCATCTCCACGCCAGAATAAAACAGCTCCCATCGACGCCCAAAACAAGCTCACCAAAAAAGTCAGCAGCGATGCCGCCACCGCATCCGCAGGCGAAATCCCGTACAGCCCCAGCAAAGCAAGCGAAGCACCTTCGCGCACCCCCAGACCCGACACCGTCATCGGTAGTGCGCTCACCGCGGAAATCGCTGGCAACGTCCAAATCAATTTGCCCCACGGCAAGGGTGATCTGGCAACCGCTTCCAAGTTTAGGGCAAGCACACCGCTTAACGCTGCTTGCACAAGGAAGCCGCAAAGCAAACCTTGTGTCGCGATCCGCGGAGAAGCAATCAAACGCTGTCCTCCCTCCACCAATACGCGCGCCCATCGAGTCCAAGCCGGTTCGTCTCTGCCGCGCAACAGCAATCCGAGGCAAACCGCGGCCAAACCCAAAATGGCCCATGCCCAACTCACGGGCCAACGCCAGGCAATCGTTTCTCCATTCACGAACGCGCCGTTAACGGTCGCTAAAGTAAACGCCAGTGCGGCAAACACAACCAACCCGCAAAATCCGAGCAATCGATCCAGCGGCGCCGCCCCAAAAACAACAGCCGCCGGCAACCGATACCAGCGCGCGTAGAGAGCCGACTTGGCCACGTCACCACCCACCGCGCCGAACAAGAGGGTGTAAAAAAAATGCCCAATCAGCGCCACCCGCGCCGTGGCCGCCAGGTGAACTGTGCTGCCAGTCAACCGCAACATCAGGTGCCATCGCCAGGCGCCCGGTAAAAAAATCAATCCATACAGAACGATCGCGGCGACGAACCAGCCGATATGCAGGTTGCGGAAGGTCGCCGCCAAGGCGCCAACGTCAACGCCACGAAATACAACGAACAAAGCAACGGCGGACACCGCGATGCAACCCAATCGAATCCACGCGCGCGATTTTGTCATCGGCACCGTTTCCATTCGGGCCAACTCTAAAGACGCAAGGCCGAAGTCAAAGACCAAAGTCGAAGAAACAGTTGCGAGCCAGCGCGTCGTTTGCGGCCAGCAAACGACCTATTTTTTCTCTGTCATTTTTCGGCGCGGCTCATTATATTCCAAGCTCGATGAAACACCGTCTCTCCAAACTGATTTGTTTGCTGCTGGGTGGCAGTTGCGCGCTGGCCAAGATTACCCCAGAACAGGCCAAGACTCTGCCGCCGCCGGCTGCGCACCAGATCAATTTCACGGAGGAGATCAAGCCGATCATCGAAGCCAGTTGCATCAAATGTCACGGGCGCGGTCGGGACAAAGGCGGCTTGCTGATGGACACGCGCGAAACTTTTTTGAAGGGCGGCGATTCCGGGCCGACAGTTGTTGTCGGCAAGAGCGCGGAGAGTCATCTCATCGAGCTGGTGGCTGGACTCGATCCCGACAGCATCATGCCCAAAAAGGGTTCGAAACTGAAACCGGAACAAATCGGTGTGTTGCGCGCCTGGATCGATCAAGGTTTGACATGGGATTCGGGCGTCTCTTTCGGAAAACTCGAACCGATCAATCTGAAACCGAAACGTCCGGCAATGCCGGCCGGTAACAAGAGCGAAAATCCAATTGACCGCTTCCTTAATCCCTACTTTGCCGCGCACAAAATCAAACCGCCCAAACCGGTCGATGATCATGTGTTCGCGCGGCGGGTTTATCTGGATGTGATCGGTCTGCTGCCGACGCCGGAGGAGTTGGAGAAATTCATTACCGACCAGCGCGCGGACAAACGCCAGCGCCTCGTCCAGCGTCTGTTGGCGGACAACCGCAATTACGCCGAGCACTGGCTGACGTTCTGGAACGACCTGTTGCGAAATGATTATCGCGGCACCGGTTACATCGACGGCGGTCGCAAGCAGATCACCGACTGGCTTTATGCCGCGCTCGCGAAAAACCTGCCTTACGACCAATTCGTCGCGCAGTTGATCAATCCCACGCCCGCATCCGAAGGTTTCACCAAAGGCATTGTCTGGCGCGGTGTGGTCAACGCTTCGCAAACGCCGCAGATGCAGGCGGCGCAAAGCATCTCGCAGGTATTCATGGGCGTGAACCTCAAGTGCGCTTCGTGTCACGACAGTTTGATCAACGACTGGACGCTCGCCGACGCTTATGGACTGGCGGGAATTTATTCTGACGGGCCGCTGGAAATGGTCCATTGCGACAAGCCCACCGGCAAGAAAGCTGATTTGAGATTCATTTACCCTGAGCTGGGCAATATCGATCCCCAAGCGGACAAACCGGCGCGCCTCAAGCAACTGGCCGAACTGGTCACCCAAAAACAAGATGGGCGACTGACACGGACAATCGTCAATCGGCTCTGGCAGAAATTCATGGGGCGTGGACTTGTCGAGCCGGTGGATGACATGGAGACGCCGGCGTGGAACCAGGATTTGTTGGACTGGCTGGGGGAGGATTTGGCGGCGAACGGCTACGGCCTCAAGAAAACCATCGAGCGGATTCTCACGTCGCGCGCCTACCAGTTGCCTGCGGTCAGCGCAAATGAAGGCGATCGTCAGGACTACGTGTTTCGCGGGCCGCTGGTGCGCCGCATGTCCGCCGAACAATTCCGCGACGCTCTTGGTGCGTTGACCGGCATCTGGTACAGCCAGCCCGCGGTCAAAATAAATTACGTGGACGAAACCGCCATCAAATCCTTTTCTTCATCGGCCAAGGGAAACTGGATTTGGAAGGAAGCCGGCGCCGCCCAGTCTGCCGCCCCCGAAACCATTTATTTGAGGAAAACAATCACGTTTCCCGAATTGCCAACCGAAGCCCGCGCCCTCGCCACCTGCGACAACGTTTACACCCTTTTCATCAACGGGAAAAAAGTGATGTCCGGCGATACTTGGGGACAGCCGGGGGTGGTGGACATCCGTCCGCACCTTGTCAAAGGCGAGAACGTGATCGCAGTCAAAGCCGTCAACGAAGGCGATCAGCCGAATCCCGCCGGCTTTTTCTTCTTCGCCAGCGTGCGGCAAGATCACGATGACCGGCCCGCGACCGTCATGGATTTTGCCAGCGACAGTTCCTGGACGTGGTCGGCGCAGGAAGTCGATGGCTGGCAGAAAACCGGCTTTGTAGCGCAGGATTGGAAACCGGCTGCGGAACTGGGCGGCATCAACACCGCTCCCTGGGAATTGGAACCTCAGTTCACCACGGCGATGGCGACTCCGCCACCATCCGGCAAAGTTCGCGCGGCCCTGGTCAACGCCGATTCGCTGATGGTGGCGCTGGGCCGGCCGAATCGTGAACAAGTCATGACCGTTCGCGCTTCCGCCGCCACCACCTTGCAGGCATTGGAACTGACCAACGGGCGCGAGCTGGCGGATTTGATTCAACGCGGCGCGGCGAAGTCGATGGCCGCTCATCCGTCTTCGGACCTCGAGTTGATTCAACAACTTTACGCGCAAGCGTTGGGACGCAAGCCGACGGCGCCAGAACTGGAACTGGCGCAAGGGTTGGTCGGCAATCCCGTCCAGCCGGCGGGCGTGGAGGATTTGCTGTGGGCCTTGACAATGTTACCGGAATTTCAACTGATTTATTGAGGAATGGACTATGGAAGCGAATGACACTTGGAGCCGTCGTGAATTTTTGAAGACTGCGAGCACGGCAACACTCGCGGCATTGGCCGCCGGTTATCCGCGCGCCATCCTCGCCGACGAGGCGAAAGAGGGAAAAATCAAACCGACCGCCGACACGGTGATTGTGTTGTGGATGGCCGGCGGCATGGCCCACACGGAAACCTTCGATCCCAAACTATACACGCCGTTCGAGAAGGGGTTGGAGTCCAAACAGGTGCTGAGCACGTTCCCGAGCATCCCCACCGCCGTCGATCACATCAAATTCTCTGAAGGTCTGGAAAAAATCGCCCAGGTCATGGATCGCGGCACATTGATCCGCTCCTACACTGCCGGCGATCTCGGATTTATTTTGCACTCGCGCCATCAATATCAATGGCACACGGGCTACGCGCCACCGCAAACGGTCGCGGCGCCGCACCTCGGTTCGATCATCGCCCGCACGCTCGGCCCGTTGAACCCCGCGGTGCCGGCATTCATCGACATCGGCCAGCGATTCGACGTGGGCGAAGGCGAGGAACTCAAGGCGTTTCACACCGCCGGCTTTCTCGGCAGTGAACATGGTCCGTTCATCATTCCGCATCCAGATCAGGCGGCGGAGAGCGTCCGGCCACCGGCGGGTATGAGCCCGGCGCGCTTCGAAGACCGCAACAAGTTTTACAAACGATTGTTGGAGAAAAGCCCGATTGGCCAATACGGCAGCGGCTACCAAAAGGAATCGCTGCTCCGCTCGTTGGACAATGCGCATCGGCTGCTCAGTTCACCCGCGGCCAAGGCGTTTGACCTTTCGCTCGAACCCAAGGAATCGCTCGCCAAGTACGTTTCCGGCGCTTACGAATCCGGCGCGTCCTTTACGCGTGATGGTGCCTATGAAAAACAAACGATGGGCCGGTTTGGTCTGGGCTGTCTGCTGGCGCGTCGTCTCACCGAGGTGGGCGCGCGGTTCATCGAGGTGACGACCGAATACATTCCGTTTGTTAACTGGGACACGCACGAGAACGGCCACACCCGGCTCGTGGACTTGAAGAAGCAGATCGACGGGCCGATCGCGCAACTCGTGCTCGACTTGGAAGAGCGCGGCCTCTTGAACCGCACGTTGATCGTGCTGGCGAGTGAATTCAGCCGCGACCTGATGACGGAAGGCAAGCCAGGCAAGGAAGTCAAAAACCAGGTCGAGGTCCCGGACAAGATTCAGGAACTGAAACATTACGGCATGCACCGGCATTTCACCGACGCCGGTTGCGTGCTGCTCTTTGGCGGCGGCATCAAACGCGGACATCTGCACGGGCTGACGGCGGACGAGCGTCCCTGCAAGACTGTCAAAGACCGCGTCGTGATCGAAGACCTGCACGCTTCGATTCTGCGCGCGGTGGGAATCTCGCCCAAGCTGAAGTACGAAATCGAGAAGCGTCCGTTTTACGTGACGCGGGACGGCGAGGGCAAACCGATCATGGACCTGTTTGCATAAGGGCGACGTTGTTTGATCAGCCGTGAAACCCGCTCGCGTCGATTGAATTATGATCGGCGCTGGTCATAAGGCGGGCCATCCTTCGCGAGAAAATTCAAAAAGATATCGTTTGCTCCCGGCCGGTCGAATCTAACCAACATCCGGACGTTGGTCAGCCCATGCTCCCTGCAAATTCGCTCAGCCACGCTCGAACTGATAAAATCAAACGCGTCTTCGGAGTCGGATGTCCATTCACCAATCCCTTTATAAAACAGCAGTGTTTCCCTGCTCTGTACAAGTATTCTCATTTCACGATCAAACACGGTAGAAACCAACCGGGAATTGACTAGATAGACGGTTTCCGGGAAAAAAGAAAGAGAATTCACAATTTTTTTGCAGCCCACAATGCCGCCGGCCCGAGGCAACCATGACTATGGGAAGCGACGACTGCTTTTCCCCGCTTTGATTCACAGGCATCGGGCGGTCGAGTGGAGAAAATTGACTGGTCAGGTGGTTTGTCAAGGAATGCGACTGGCGCATTGTGAACCTGAGAGCGTTAATTCTCAATTGCTTGCGACGGATGGCCACCCGCACGTAAAAAGAATTCCCTTCGCGTTAACCAACCCAGGAGCCTCATTTTCTCCGTCGGTCGATACCCGGATTCTATTCATCAGCGATAAGGATTGAACCGTCGCCGAATTTGACGGATAAGAACCCAACTCAAATTATGAAACGATTTGTTGTGATTCTCGCTCTGTTGCCCAGCCTGATGGCTTGCGCCGTCGAAACCCAAAAGTTTGCCAGCCATTTTACGATGCAGGCACCAGAAATCCCGGCCGCGGTCCGGCAGGAAGCCAGACCCCAACCGTGGGATGGCAAGGAGCGCGGACCCGTCGCGGGGCTGAAAGTTTATGCCAGGGAAAAATCCGGCGCGGTATGGCTCGGCAGCGATCAAGGCGCCGCGCGGTTTGATCCCAAGAGCAGCTTTCGCTGGGACCGCTGGCAATATTTCTTTGGTCGCCGCTGGCTGTTGGACAACGAGGTGAAGAACATTTACGTGGAGGAAACCGGCGCGGGGTGCAAGGTGTGGGTTCGCACAAAAACGGGCGTCTCGCTCATCGAATGGCGACCGATGACGCTGGAGCAAAAGGCAAAGTCATTCGACGAGCGAGTGGAAAAACGCCACGTGCGGCACGGCATGGTCGCGAATTCCGGATTGCGCGTTGCGGGTGACCTGTCCACCAACGTCAAACACGACAATGACAACGACGGACTCTGGACGGCGATGTATCTGGGCGCGGAGGCGTTTCGTTATGCGGCAACGCATGACGCGGACGCCCGAGCCAAAGCCCAGCGCTCAGTACGGTTGTTGATGCGATTGGAAGCGATCACTGGCAAACCTGGTTTTTATGCGCGTTCCTTTGTTTCGGTGGATGAACCGCGTCCGCAAGGCGGCGAGTGGCATCCCACGCCCGACGGAAAATGGCTGTGGAAAGGCGACACCAGCTCCGATGAAAGCGTGGGGCATTACTACGGTTACGCCATTTATTACGATCTCGTGGCCGACGACACCGAGAAGGAACAAATTCGAAAAGTCGTCGCGCGCCTCACCGATCACTTGATTGACCACGATTACAACCTGGTGGATCTGGACGGCAAACCGACGCGCTGGGGCGAATGGTCGGAGAGTTTCTTCAAAACCGAGGAAGGCCAATACGAATCGGCATTGCGCTCCATTGAATTGCTCTCCTTTTTGAAAACGGCGCATCACATTACGGGAAACCAAAAGTATGACGATGCTTACCAGGATCGCGTCCGGCGTGGGTACGCGGAGAACACGCGCCTCTATCGACGTTGGAAAGGCGGTGGCGAAATTAATTTCTCGGACGATGAACTTGCCTATCTGTCTTATGATCCGCTGTTGCGCTACGAGAAAG
The DNA here is from genome assembly GCA_016200005.1 of Verrucomicrobiota bacterium. NCBI lineage: Bacteria > Pseudomonadati > Verrucomicrobiota > Verrucomicrobiota bacterium. Next base: position 102,926 of record JACQFP010000013.1, read on the forward strand.
ACGCCAAGCTGAGGGAAATCTATCTGGACAGTCTGCGATTTACCTGGAGCCAAATCCGATCGGACATGAATCCGCTGTGGAATTACATTTCCGTGGCCAGTGGTGCCGGACCGATGACTCCTGAAATCCGTGAAGAATCAAAACGCACACTGGATCGGATCCCGATGGACTTGATCGAGTGGGGCGTGAAAAACTCACAGCGCCTGGATGTAAAAATTCGCCCGGACGTGGACCGATTCAATGGCACCCAACTGACTGAAGTCGTCGCCCCAGATGAGCGGCCGGTCAGCAAGTGGAACGGCAACCCGTACCATCCCGACGGCGGTGGCAATGGCAGCGGGGAGGATGACGGCGCGTTTTTTCTTCTCCCGTACTGGATGGGCCGTTACCACGGCTGGGTGAAATGAATTCCGAAATCAGAAACCCCAATTCCGAAACCCGGAGTTGCGCAGAGTCCATCCAGGAACCGTCCAAGTTGCTTGGACAAGTTTATGTTGCACCTGCAACACAAACTTGTCCAGTTGGGTTCATGGTCGCCGTGGTTCTTTTGATGTCGGTTGCTGTAGGGGAATGAGAAATGTCGTTAACACTTATTCTTGCAGGCACCGAGCTTCTTCAACTCCTCGCACGTGCCGGTGATTTGCAGACGCTGTGACTTGAGCGAAAAACCGAGCTTGTGTGTGATCTCGTTTTCAATCCGCGAAATCTTCTCGCTTTCGAACTCGACGATTTTCTCGCAGTCCTGGCAGATGAGGTGGTTGTGGTTCGGATGTTCGGCGTAGTTGGGGTCGTAAAACTTGTGGTCCTTGCCGAAATCCATTTCGCGCACCAGTCCACTCTCGGTCAGCAAAGGCAAGGTGCGGTACACCGTGGCCCGCGAAACCGACTTGTCCAGGCGGCGTGACCATTCCAGCAACTGCTCGGCGGTGAAATGCTCGTCCGTGTCGAACACCGTGTTCACGATGGCCTGTCGTTGCGAAGTGATGCGCAGGTTCTTGTTCGCCAGAAACCGCAGAAATCTCTGTTTACTCGACTCTTTACTCGCTACCGACATGGCGAAATTATAGGTCAACCAACGGCCAAGTCAACGCGGGCGTTGGTCGTTGCTGCCTGACCTGGAGGTCAGAGAGGATGTTGGAGTTCACGCTTCAGCGTGTCAGGTTGGCGGCGCGAAATCACAAGCTGAAGCTTGAACTCCAACCTCAGACCGTCGTCCGAGGGTGCATGATACTCGATCCCCGCCGGCGGCCGTAACCGTTGAATAATCAGTTCGCACGACGCCACTGAGAACTTGCAACGTGCAACCGGCAACCTGAAACTCCCGTCGCTGTGCACATCGAAATCATCAACACCGGCAGCGAGCTGATGCTCGGGTTCGTGCTCAACACCCATCAACAATGGCTCTGTCGCCAACTCGGCAACCTCGGTTACACCGTCAACCGGCAGGTCGCCGTTGCCGACGAAAGCCCGCCCATTCTGGAGGCCGTGAAGGAAGCGTTGACGCGCGCCGACCTCGTGATCACGACCGGCGGCCTCGGCCCGACCTCCGACGATCTCACCCGTGACCTCATTGCGCAGTTGCTGGGGAAAAAACTGATTGAGGACGCGAGCATTCTGGCAAGGATCGAAGAGCTTTTCGCGAAACTCAAACGGCCGATGCCGAGCAGCACCAGAGTCCAGGCGCTCGTGCCGGAAGGCGCCATCGTGTTGCCAAACCATAACGGCACGGCTCCGGGGTTGGCGATCGCAGTGAACCCGAATCCTTATCGAATGGGAGGAGTGGCGAGTTTGCTAATCATGCTGCCCGGACCGCCGCGCGAATTGCGACCCATGTTTACCGTGCAGGTCGTTCCGCTGCTCCGAAAATATTTTCCACTGGAGAGGGCGTTTGTTTGTCGCACTTTGAAAACCACCGGGCTGGGAGAATCCATCGTTCAGGAAAAAATCGTCGGTCCGTTGAAGCCGCTGACGGACGCCGGGCTGGTCATCGGTTACTGCGCGCGGATCGGCGAAGTGGATGTCCGCCTCGTTGCCAATGGTCAACGTGCGGCGCAAACCGTCGCCGATGCCGAGCAGATCATTCGCGGAATCATCGGCAGGAACATTTTTGGCGTGGGCGAGGATGAACTGGAGCAGGTGATCATCCAACGGCTGACGGAACAAAAGGAAACATTGTCACTGGCCGAATCCTGCACCGGCGGTCACCTCGCGAATCGGCTGACCAACGTTCCCGGCGCTTCGGAGGCTTTTCTCGCCGGCCTTGTCACCTATAGCAACGAAGCCAAAATCCGTCTGCTCGGTGTTCGCCCGGAAACCCTGGCGCAACATGGCGCCGTCAGCGAAGCGACCGCCCGCGAAATGGCCGAGGGCGCGCGCCAAAGAAATCAAACCGATTACGCCATCGCCGTCACCGGCATTGCCGGACCGGGCGGCGGCACCGACGCCAAGCCAGTCGGCACCGTGTTCATTGCCCTGGCCACGCCGCGAACGACCACGGTCGCACAGCTGCTCAACCGTTACGACCGCGAAACCTTCAAGCAGGTTACTTCACAACAGGCGCTGGAAATGTTGCGGCGAACGATGATGGCGGCGAGTTGAGTTAGCGCAGATCCTTCGCCGAGACGCGCAAACGCCAGATGCGCTTTTGGGACAAAGGCCAGCCTAACGGCGATTGGAGTCCGGTGGCAAAAATCACCATCGGCGTGTAAAGCAAAGGACTGTGGCGCGATGCTCATGGCGTTGTCGAGCCTTCTCCGGGCTGTTCAGCGCGCCGCGCGAATTTAAATTCCAAGTGTGTTCAAGACCTCCTGCAACGGTCCGGCTGGAAGTGGCTGCCCGTGGGTCGCGGTGATTTGAAAAAGAAGAACGAGCCGGAAGATGTTTTTCACTACGCCTTGGCAGTTTTCATTCGCCGACGTATCGAGAGCGTTGCGCTGAGTTTCTGAAAATTGATTTTCACGCCTGCCCCTGACGAGCGATTTGAAAATGTTCCGTCGTGCTCGCCGCAAAGAGGGCGCGGAACTGGTCGCCCTGTATCTCATGGAATCACCCAGGTTCGACAACTTCAAAACGACGTTTCCGCTGAAGGGCAATGACACCGTGGAAAAGGTCCAATACACGGACGACGACAAGCGTGTCTGGATCAACGCGTGGCAATTGTTCGGCGGCGTCTCAAAAGCGGTTTGGGAATTTCATTTGCGTGGCCATCAGGTCTGCGAGAAGTGGCTGAAAGTTCGCAGAGGACGAAAATGTGTTTACGCCGATTGTCAGCACTTCCAACAAATTATCGTTGCCTTGAACGAAACGATTCGCTTCCCAGAAGAGATTGACGATGCGATTGAGAAAAGCGGCGGCCGGCCAATGAAATCAGGACACTGATTCATGGCGAGGAGTGTCTTGGTTGACAGAACGCGGTCTCCCTACGAGCAAACTCCAGTCCGCTACCTTGTGAATTGCTTCATCTTGCCGAGCGTGTCGAGCAGTTGCGCCTGACGCGCGCTGATCGCCTCGCGCTGGTTCAGCAGTGGAGTGTAGTTCTGGTCGAACACGGTCATTTCCGTGTTGTAGGTCTCCGTGCCGAAAGTCGTCGTCATTTTTCCGTCTTCAATCGCGGCGTTGTCCCAGCTTGCGATAAACACAAACGGGCGCGGCTCCGCGGACAGCAGCGGGATGCCTTGCGTATAATCGGAGAGCGGGTTTTCCACGCCCATGTAGGTGAGAATGGTCGAAGGCACGTCCATGTGACTGGTCAGGCGTTCGATCTTGCGTGGCGCTTCACCGGGAATGTGCGCGACCATGAAGGTTTTGGTCTGATACTTGTCGAACGAACTGTCATGTCCGAAAAGTCCCAGCTCGCGGAACTCCTCGCCGTGATCGCCCAGCATAAACACCAGCGTGTTGTTCATCAACCCGCGATCTTCCATCGCCTTGAGCACGCGTTCGATCTCCGCGTCCACGTAATGCAGGCTGTTCTTGTAGCGGTTTTTGATTTGCTCCATCTGCGCGGGCGCATGGGCCAGCTTGATGTAATTCAAGTCCTCGCTCACGCCGCCGGTGTCAAAAACCGCATGGTTTGGCGGGTAATAATACGGCTGATGCGAAGCAATATAGAACATGAAACCAAAGAAAGGTTTTTTGTTCTCATCGACAAACCGGATCAACTCATCCGTCATCAACCGGTCGCGGTCAACCCGCTCGCCCTTCCAACTGTCAGTGATCGCCTCCGGCACGTCCACGAAACACGTGCTGCGAAATTCCGGATAGTTCAGGCTTGTGCCGCAGAGGATGCGGAAGTTGTAGCCCAGCGGCTTGAGCGACCTGATGAGCACCGGGCCTTGGCGTTCGGCGAGGGCGCGTTGCCAGTACGTCCCGTAAATGCCGTGGATCAATCCAAAGATGCCGTAGCGAGTGGTGTTGCCCGCGCTGTAGTTCTGATTGAAGACCAGGTTCGTCGCGCCCCAGTGCGACAGAAACGGCATCACATCGGGCGTCAACATGTCGAAGCGGCCGCCTTCCACAGCAATGATGAGAATATTCGGATGCGGAGCGTCGGGACGAAATCGCAGCGGCGCCTTGGGATAATCGAATGAACCTGCGCCATTGTGCATTTTGAGGCCCACGATGGCGGAAGTTTTGATGCCCAAGAGCTGGTGGCCAAGTTTCCTCATGGTCAGCGGTTGATACAACGGCAGGAGTTGCCTTACCCGGAGGATCTCCTGGTTGTCGCGCAGGTCGCCGACCGCGTACCCCGCTTTATCAAGGGCGATCAGGCTTAAAACCACGGCGCCACAACACAGCGACGCCTTCTTGTTTCGCGACGCGGCTGCATTCGGCCGCCTTCCCAACCACGGCAAGGCGAACACCGCAAACGCGATCTCCGCCGCGAAGATGAGGATCACAATCAACAGCGTCGTGAGCACAGTGCTGCGTCCTGCGATCACGTTGTCGGCCGATCCGGGTGTGGTGATGAGATTCCAGACCACCGCGTTGAAATGGAACCGCCAGAGGCTGTAGATGACCGAATCGGCGTAGATGAAGAAGTTAAGGAATCCGAACAAGACGACTGCCGCCGTCAGGGTCACCCATCCGCGCCGCGCCACCAACGCGAGCAGAGATAAAATGAGCGGGACGAGCGCCAACATCGCAAAGTTGGCCGCGAACGCGAGCAGTGTCGCCAGCCAGCCCGGAAACGATGTGCCTTGGGGAACGTTCGAAAGATAGGCGTGACCCACGACCATGAGCATCCCGACATTGAAGAGGTAGAAATAAACCAGCGCCTCCGCATTGGCTGCTGTTCCAGAATTGCCAGCAGAGCGATTTATTTCCTCAGTGTTCAATTTTCTGAAGGGGCTGGGGATAAGAAGAGCCTTGGCGAGTGGCCGAAAGGAGAACCGGCGGACGCGGTTGTTGCGTGAAGTCGAAGCAGTCGATCATGTCGTCGGCATTTTCGTCACGCGCCATCATCGGCTTGAGGCCGAACCGTTCCTCAACCAGGCGCAGCCACGATTCAAAGGCGTGAACGGTGTGATCGATGTAGCCTTGTTTCGCATACGGGCTGATCACCAGTCCGGGCACTCGGATGCCGAGGCCGTACTTGTCAACTTTGGGCGGAGGCACATGATCATAGAAACCGCCCCAGTCGTCCCAACAGATGAAAATTGCAGTTGAGCTCCAGTTCGGACTTTGCATCACAGCATTCACCAGGCCCGTGACGTACGCCATGCCGGCGCGCACGCTGTTGGGCGCGTGCTCACTGGTGGAGCTTGAGGGAATGACCCAGCACACCTGTGGCAGCTTTCCATTTTTGGCGTCCACGTAGAATTGCGAGGAATCGACCAGCCGGTTGCGCTGGTGCGGGTCTTTCATCACTTTGGGAAACCGGGGCAGGGGATTCCAATGACTAAATCGATGTGGGCTTTGTTCCTGATCCGATTGGGAACCGACAACGTGAGCATCCTCGGTGTCGGGCAGCTTGCCTGAAGTCACGTAATATTTCCAATCAATCTTGCCGCTGGTCAAAGATTCAGTGATTTGAGGAAAAGTGAATTCCTTGGGTGTGCCGCCCCTGAATCGACCTGAGAAAGTTGACTTCAGAGAAAACCGCGGGGTGACGAACCCGCCGCTCTGTGCCGCAAGTATGTAGAGGTGTGCCGGCAAGCTGTAAGAGGCGACCGATTCGAAGAAGTGATCTTGCAGCACGAACAGACGCGCATAGTTCCAGTAATTCGGAATCTCATGGTAATCGTGATAACCCATCACATCTCGAGGGTTATTGCCAACCGCCGGATCAAGGTCGGACGGAAGATCGTGCTTGGGATCATGCGTATTGACGACTTTTCCTTTGTAAGCTTCCTGTAAAAAGCCATCCATTTTTCCCCCATTTATATCAGCCCAGGCATTGTCCCAGTCGTGCGGACCCCCGCGGTTGATTTCGTTCGTGTCGTGATATGAATGCAAAGGCGGCCCGTGTTGGGGATCGGGCACGCTTGCCCCTTTGGGGATACCGTCGGCGCCGGGGTAGGTGCCAAAATAGTGATCAAAACTCCGGTTTTCCTGGACGATAAAAACGAAGTGCTCGATCTTTTCCAGCCCCGGCGGTGGGCTGAAAGTCCGGCCCGGTCGCGACGCTTGCCGCAGCCGCGAATTCCTATAGGCACAAAGCGTAGTAATCGCGAGCAATGTAACAATCGCCAGGCAGCCGAAACGGAAGAAATAAACTTTCGTGCGCATTACCGGTCGCTTCGTACCTGCCTGAACCACCGCGACCTTAGTTAGTCCGACAGCAATCTGGTTGTTTCGTTCGATTTGATCGTACGACTGCACATTGCCGTCAGGTTGACAGCCCTGTATTCTCCTCTTTAAGCTCGCGCTGTGATTCAGCTCGAAAAAGACGGTGTCCGATGGACCGTGGCGCCAGCTTTTGAACCGTTACTCGCAAAAACGCTTGCCGACCCAGGTCAGGTCATCAAAAAAACTCCCGCCAAACTGGTGACCGTCCATCAAATCAACGGGCTGACCGTTTTCGTTAAAAGATATCTTAACGCGGCCAAGGGATTGCGTCCGCTGAAATTCTACTTCAAACCGTCCGAGGCCAGAAGCGAGTGGGCGCTGGCCGCGCGAGTCGCCGCCCTCGGCATCCCCGTCGTGCCCCACCTCGCCATGGGCGAACAATGGACGGCGACTGGTCTGCAACAAAGCATCCTCGTCACCCAGGGATTCGACGGCGTGCGGCTGGACAAATTTCCGCACCAGGAAACCGACGAATTACACACCGCGCTCGCGCGGCTCTTGCGCACCATGCACGACAAGGGTGTATTGCAACGCGACTTGCATCACAATATTCTGGTCAAGGCCTGCCCGCTGGAGTTGTGCCGCATCGACGTGGACCGCAGCGAGCTGTTGCCGCCGTTGACGGAAGAACAACGCATCGAAAACCTGGCCTACCTCAATATTTTTGTGCTGTTGCGACCAAAATTCTTTGAAACTTATGGCGCCGATGCCGGGTTGATTTCAAGAATTCAAGAACGCAGCCAGGTCATTCGCCGGGGTTTGTGGATGCGACGCTCCAGCCGCTGTTTGGAAGACAATCTTCGGTTTACTGCAAAAACAATTGGCGGATTGCGTTGGTGGGTGCGCCTGGAGTTCTTCGACGATAAATTGCGCGCGCTGCTGGAGAATCCCGATACCGCCTTGGAGAACTGCGCCAAGCTTTTCAAGTCCGGCCCGAACCGGCAATCGACGGTTGGCAGCTTCGACGGACTGGTTTTGAAACGATTCAACATCAAGAATCGTTTGAACTATGTGAAGGACTTGTTTCGTCCTTCGCGCGCCTTTCGCGCCTATCAAAAGGCGTATCACCTGGAATTGCTCGGCTTCCCAACGCCGCGACCGCTCGCCGCCGCCGAGCGACGCGTATTGCGGGTGTTGACGCGCAGTTATCTGGTCAGCGCAGAAATTCCCGGTGCTACTGATCTCGGAGTTCTTTTGCGTCCGGCGCAGCGCCCGCCGCGCGACCTTGTGAAACAGACCGCGGAACTGATCGCTCAACTGCATGAGGAAGGTTTCTCCCACAGCGATTTGAAAGAAACCAATATCGTCCGCGACCACACCGGCAAGTTGTTCCTGCTCGATCTTGATGCGCTGAGTTACGTCAGACAGTTGCCCGACCAACTTGCGGCTGCGGATCTTGATCGTCTCGCGCGCGCCGCCGCCAAATATCCCAACGTGGCACGAACCGACCGCGTCCTTTTCCTTCGCGCCTATTGCCAGGCGCGGAAAATCAAGCGAGTACCGCGCGGCGCGTGATTAGTTGATTGGCTTCTGAACTTTCGGCCACCGCTGTTTCCCATACGCAAAAACTTTGTGCGCCAATTGCTTCACGGCGGTGTCCACTTTGGTTTTGGCAAGATACAGCTTTAGAAACTCAAGCCGCTCGCCGAGGGTACAGAATTCCATGGCTGACTTGTCGAGCAAAGCCAGGTCCTTGAGCTGTCGCCGCCCTCGCAGCGGCGACCAGCGATCAAACTGCCCGCGCGGGCAATCAATGAACCACAACTTCGGCCCGTTCGGAGGCGCAAATTCGACGAGCACATTCCGCCATACCAGATCATGATGGAAAAATCTGGCCGAGTGCATCCGGCGAGTCAGCGTGGCAAGCTGCGTGAGCAGGTGCGCCCGAATGTTTCTGAATTCGACCGTGGTGCGGGTGGGGCAATGTTTCCGCATGAATTCGACGAGGTTGCCGGAGTTGGAAAGCGCTTTAGTAACGATGAACGCGCGTCGAAGCCGGCCCAACCCATCCCGCTGCTCACCGCAGGCAATGCGCTCGGCGCACGGGATGCCGAGTTGCTCGAAGGCCTTGTAGTTTTCGAATTCGCACCGGGCTTTGGAGGAGCGCCAAAGGTATCGCCACGATGGCCCGGCGAACTCGTATTGTTTGTAAAAAACCTGGAGTGATGAACCGTCGGCAAGTTCAAACGTCTTTTGTTGAACCAGGGCGCGCCGGTTCGGATCGCCTTTCCCGCGGAAGAAATCGATGACGCGGGAACACGAATCCAGCCGAAGGCGCTCGAAGGCAGATTTATATCTCGCATCGACAACAAGCCAATCCATACCCATGATTCTTCCAGTGATGTACTGCGGCCTTTCAACACGGCCTTACCGCCGCTCCGGCCATGACACCGCAATTCTCAAAACCATGCGAATCAATTTCTTTGCTTTGCTTTCACCACCAATGGGCCTTATCATTGTCTTTAAGTGGGCGGTTAGGTTTGGAACTTGTCGAGACCAAAAGTTTTGGGAAACTCGGCTCCGTCAACTGATTTGCCCACTTGGAAGAATCAGTTTAGCAGCAAGTGAAACTGTTGAGTTCGTGGGCGATTGCTTTGACTCAGAAATCAAAACCGCCTGAGCGAAAGAGGAATTAGTGAAGCCATTTGCAATCATGGCGTTTATGTCGTCCATGGCAGTAGTTCGTCTGCTTGCCGAAGATTCCGACCAGCCTCAACAAGCGGTGAATATCACGACAAGAGGCTCATTTAACTTTGGCTTGGTTGATGGCTTCTTGCAGACCCCGGCGGGCGGCAGGCCGGGCACATCGACTCACCAGCGGCCAACTCTTGCAGACCTCAACATTCGCGACGTGGGATTCTATGACATGCGACTAGATCTACAATGGCAGCATTTCGATTTCTACGGCGGTTATCAAATCATCGGATTGGATGGATCGGGGAATCTGGCGCGTTCGTTGATAAGCCACGGCGTTTCGTTTGCAGCCGGCGATCAATTCACAACGCAAAATCAATTTAACTGGTTTAACTTCGGCGGCGGATGGAGATTCGACTTGCTTGATGGCAGGCTGGAACTATTCCCGAAGACACAACTGGCGGTGCTTGATTTCAGTTATCAGCTTTCGACGGCCACCCAGACCGCCCGCCGAAGCTATGCAAAGGGCGCCGGCCGATTTGGACTCGAAAGCGCTTACTGCTTGAACCCAATCGTCAGCTTTCACTTCAGCGGCGACGCTTCGATACCGCTTTCCAACACTCCGCAAATTGCCACGCTGACCGCGACAGTTAATTTCAAACTGGCGCCCAAGCGCCATCGGGTCAATCCGAGTGTGTTCATTGGTGGTGGTGGGGAATTGATTGATTATCGCGACAATCAAAGACTCCCGAACCATGTCCGTGCAGAAATTGGTCCGTTCATTACCGCCGGCGCGGCGATTTCGTTCTGACTGCACCATCTTTCATTCACTATGTGGTCGGGAGCCGTGAATTCCATTTTGTATTGTCGCTAACTGTGCCATACGATGCGGGCCGCATGAGCATCGAGACGTACCGCGACAAGCTTCAAAGCGCCAGGAAAGCCGAAAAGTATGCCACGCGTTTCGAGCGCGGACCGCGTCAGCGCATCGATCAGCGGGAGCAACGCGCCGTGCGGCAAATTCTCGGCGAACTGACTGAGTGCCGGAGCGTTTTGGATGTTCCGTCGGGCGCGGGGCGTTTCCTCGCAGCGCTGGGAGCACAGGACAGGCTGGTGATCGAGGGTGATGTGGCACAAGAGATTCTCGTCTTTTCGCGCAATCGAGCGGAGAAATCGAGCGTGAACAGCCGGTTCGTGCGGGCTGACGCGGCGCATTTGCCGCTGGCCAATGGCGCGGTGGATTGCGTGTTTTGCAACCGGCTGTTGCATCACATTCTGTCGGCGCAGCAACGCGCCATTTTCCTCCGTGAGTTGCATCGCGTCGCACGGCGTTATGTTGTGGTCTCGTTTTTTGATTATCACGCCTTTGGGGCGGTGCGACGATTGCTCAAAACCTTGAAAGGTCGCAAGCCCCCTTATCAGGATCAACCGACGCTCGCCCAGTTCCGTCAGGAGGTGAGCGACTGCGGTTTTCGCGTCAACAAAGTCGTGCCAACCGGTCCGTTTTGGGTGGCGCAGAAATATTTTGTGCTGGAGAAAACGTAAATTCGGGCGCATTCGACCACACACAATTTGATCCAACCTTTGTCCGGCATTACCACGGGGCGCGAAGTTAATCCAAATAGCCCAATTTTCGCAGCCGTTCCTCAACCAGCGCGGAATCTTTGTCCGAATACTCCGGTTGGCTGCTCGATGGCGACGCGGGCCGGGCTGTCTCCGATTCACGGCGCGGCGGATACGCGCGGAGAAACTCCTCATTCAACGCCGCGAGGATCGGCTCGGCGTCAATGTCGTCGCCAATCGGCAGGCCGAAGAGTTGCAGCACGGTGGCCGCAATGGACTCGATGGGTTGCGGCGACAGTTTGGTCCCGGCGTTGACGTTCGCGCCTCGCAACAGAACGATTCCTTCCGGCTCGTGGCCGCCGTCGCGGAGGACCTGGTGGTTTGAGGAAATCAATTCTCTCGAGCGCAGGTCGCGGCGGAAACTCGGTGGCACATCGAACGGCTTGGACAGAATCGCCACCAGGTCCGGGCCGGAATCCGCATGAGCGCCGCGATACAAATCTTCGCCGAGATGGATTTCGGCAAATTGCTTGCCACCATCCTGCGATTTCAACGTGGCGAGTTCGGTCGCAATTCGTTCACGCAGCGATTTCCATTCGGACTCCGGGACGATGCCTTCCGGATAACGACCAGCGCAGTTGATTCGGATGCCAACTGCGCGTGACTCCAGCGGGTCGGCCCACACTTTGGTTTTTCGCCAGTCCACGAAACCGAATTTGGAATCGATGGGCAGGCCGAAGCGATGCTTCCACACGCGCGGGAAATTGCCGTGGACGACCCGCTTCCAATGCCACGCCGGCAGCAATCGCAAGTAACCTTGTTGTTCGAGCCAGCGATTGGAGTGAAAGAATGCGCCGGGCATCGGCCCAAATCCGTGATCGGAGACAATTGCCAGCGCGCAATCCTCACCTGCCTGTTCCACGAGCCGTCCGATCTGCGCGTCCAGTTGGCGGAAAAGCAATCGCACTCGCGCGCCGATTTGCTTTTCTTCCTCGGTCTTCAATTCGCCTTCGAGCGCGGGGTCGGAAAATTTCCAGCAGTAATGTTGCAAGCGGTCGAGCACGAGCCAGACGACCATAAAGAACTGCCACGATTGTGTTTTCATCAGCCGCAACGCGACGTCGGCATGGTGAATCAGTACGCGCTCGTTCTCATCAATGAAGGCAAGCATTTCCCTCGCGTAATTCGCCGTGCCCGGCAACGCGCCGGGATAGTTTAGCACGTCGATGACGAAATCTTTGAAGTCCGCCGCCAGTTCGGGCGGATACGTGGACAGGCCGGTGGCTTCCGGCGAGAGCGCGTCGCTCGTGATAAAGCCGTCCACCGGATAGACTGGATAACTGAGCGGCACATTGAACACGCCGACGCGTTTGCCGTGACGATTGAGCCGTTGCCACAGCGTCGGGCTGGCGACATCGCGCGAGTTGTTGAGTCGCCGCTGATAATAATCGCCCGCCGGCGCGTGGCGAAAATGGTAGATGCCGTGTTTGCCGGGATTCGTGCCGGTGACGAGGCTGGCCCAGGCAGGCGGTGTCAACGCGGGAATTGTGGAATTCAAGACGCCCCACGCGCCTTCGTCCCGCATTCGTCTCAGCACCGGCATGTCGCCGCGCTCGATCCAGCGCGATAGATTGGTCCAGGTCGCGCCGTCGAGGCCGAGGATCAATATGCGTTCGGCGGGTTTGATTGAGTGTGACGCGGAATTCACCGGGCGCTGATATAACAAGCGCGCAAATGAGTCACAAGGAAAAGGTCTGCGCATGAAAACTTCTTCCCGCAACTGAGTCGTTCAGTTTAAGCTGAAGCCGGGATGCCTCCGAAAATCGAAAAAGTTTTGGTGATTGGGCTGGATTGCGCCGAGCCGTCGCTTGTGTTTGACAAGTGGCGCGATCAATTGCAGAACCTGCGCGCGCTGATGGAGCGCGGTGTCTGGTCCACGATGAACAGCACGGTGCCGCCGATCACCGTGCCCGCGTGGGCCTGCATGATGTCCAGCAAAGACCCCGGCACGCTTGGCGTTTACGGCTTTCGCAACCGCAAGGATTACAGCTACGCCGGGCTGACGTTCGCCACGGCAACTTCAATTCGCGAGCCGCGGTTGTGGGATATTTTGTCCAAGGCCGGCAAGCGCGTCGTGGTGCTCGGCGTGCCGCAAACGTATCCGATCTCGCCGGTCAACGGCGCAATGGTCAGTTGCTTCCTCACGCCCGATCCGGCAACGAGTCAATACACTCATCCGCCGGAGTTGCGGGACGAGATCGACGCCGTCCTCGGCAGGAATGAATACATGGTGGACGTTTCCGATTATCGCACCGACAACAAGAAGAACGTGCTCCGTGAGATTTATCAGATGACCGAGCGGCGCTTCAAACTGGCGAAACATTTTCTGCAGACGAAGCCGTGGGACTTTTTCATGCTCGTGGAGATGGGTGTGGATCGCATTCACCATGCGTTCTGGAAGTACTTTGATCCGCAGCACAGGAAGCACGAGCCGAACTCGCAGTTCGCCAATGCCATTCGCGATTACTACGTTTTCGTGGACGGGTTGATTGGGGATCTGGTGAACGCGATTCCACAAAGCGACCGTAAGCGAACGGCCATTCTGGTTGTCTCGGATCACGGCGCCAAACGCATCGACGGCGGCATCGCGGTGAACGAATGGTTGATCCGCGAGGGGTACCTGACTGTTACGGAATATCCACAGCAACCGAAGGCACTCGGCAAACTCGTTGCCGAAAACAAAGTGAACTGGAATGCGACGAAAGCCTGGAGCGAGGGCGGATATTACGCGCGCGTTTTCCTCAACGTCAAAGGCCGCGAGCCGCAGGGCGTGATCGAGCCAAAGTATTACGAAGCCGTGCGAGATGAATTGATTCGCAAGCTCGAGGCGCTCGGCGACGAGAACGGAAGGCCCATCGGCACTCGCGTTTATCGGCCGGAAAAGTTGTATCGCAAATGCAACGGCGTCTGGCCCGATCTTGTTGTGATCTTCGGCGACCTATATTGGCGTTCCATCGGCAGCATCGGTTACAACGCGGTCCACGTGTTTGAGAATGACACCGGGCCGGACGATGCGAACCACGCGCAGGATGCGATGTTTGTGCTGAACCTGCCGGGACTGAAGCCGGGAAAGATTCCGCCGCTGGACATTCTCGATATCGCGCCGACGTTGCTAAAGCTCTACGGCCTGGCGATACCATCGGACATGCAAGGTAAGCCGCTGCCCGTTGTCAATGATGCGTAACTGGTTCTTCGCCAACCCGGTCAAACACGACTCGCTCAAGTGCTGCAGCGTTTACTACGGCGAGCGCAAAGTTGAGGAGATCAATTGAAGTTTCTCGCCCTTCGCCATGCTCTTGATGACACCGACACCCGGGGCATACCATTTCTTTTCCGTCGTCGAGTCCAACGACGTGGATTCAAGAATTTCAATCGCGTTCGCATACTGACCCGCCGGAACCTTCACGCTCAGACCGACGCCGATGACCATGTCCGTTTCATCTGCAATGGGCGCGATGTCTTCCTGCTTGAATGTGTCGTTAAGCTCCGGATTGGCGGGCATGAACAGGGTCGGCGCGGAGGCATTGCCCGTGCCGGGCGGGTCCGAGGGCAACGTGGCGCCGCCCACCAGCCAGCTTCCCTCGTGGTTGGTGATCACGCCGTTCTCATAAATGTCCACGATCTCGCCAAAATAGTACACACTGCCATTGTCGGATTGGGCGAAGAAATTGCGTGAAATCTCCACAAGCTGGCCGTCATCGAAGGACATTTCCTGCAGGACGCGGCAGGTCACCAGGCCAAGATTGAAGATAAAGCTGCGGGTGTCAGTGGTGTAAAGATCCACCACCACCTCTTTGGACTTTCCGCTCTTCCCTTGATAGACTTTCACCGCATTGGTCTGAAACGGGAAGAACTGGTTGGTAAAAGTTTGCGAAGCGCTGAACGTCGGCGGCGGATTGGTAGGCGGAACGACCGCGTAGATGGCCGAAGCCATTGAGATGGACACGATGGTGGCGAGTAACGAGTTCTTTCTTTTCATCAGTTTGATCGCTTTTTGTTTTGAGATTGAGATTATGACAACCTTGCACTGCAACGGTTCAAACAAAACCGGATTGAACTGCGACGTCCAGCTTTTTTTTGAAATTGTCAGCGCGACTGTTTGGCTTGATCTAGGCCGCACTGGACGCGAGGGCCGCAATGCACTGCTAAATTCCTCCTGATTGAGGATTTGACCTGCCGGCCACCTTCCCCTAGAGTCCGCACTCCATTTTATGAACGTTTTGATTTGCGACCCCATTTCGCCCAAAGGGATTGCGCTGCTGCAACAACGACCGGAGTTCAAGGTCACTGTGTTGCAGAAGCGGCTGCCCGAGGCGGAGTTGTTGCCGTTGGTGGCCGATGCGGTCGCCATGGTGGTCCGGTCTGAAACCAAGGTGACCCGCAAGGTCATCGAAGCCGCGTCAAAGCTGCGCGTCGTCGGTCGCGCCGGTGTGGGCGTTGATAATGTCGATGTCGAGGCCGCCACGCAACGCGGCATCGTGGTGATGAACACGCCGAGCGGTAACACCATCTCAACCGCGGAACTGACCTTCTCCATGTTGATGGCGCTGGCGCGCAAGATCCCCCAGGCCCATGCGTCGATGAAAGCCGGTGAATGGAACCGTAAAGTGTTTCAGGGGGTGGAACTTTACAACAAAACCCTCGGCATCCTCGGCATGGGGCGCATCGGCAGCGAAGTGGCCCGGCGCGCCATCGTCTTCGGCATGCGCGTGCTGGCTTACGATCCGTACCTGACGTTGTCCCGCGCTAATGCCATGCAGGTGGAGTTGACCGAACTGAACGACATTTTCGCCCGGGCTGATTTCATCACGGTGCACATGCCCTTGAGCGATGAAACCAAAGGCATGCTCAACGCCGCGGCGTTTGCGAAGATGAAGCGCGGTGTGCGCGTCCTCAACTGCGCCCGCGGCGGCATCCTCAACGAGGCCGACTTGTTCGCCGCGATTCAAAGCGGCCAGGTGGCGGGCGCGGCGCTGGATGTTTATGAAACCGAACCGCCGCCGGGAAATTTTCCGTTGCGCGATTTGCCGCAGGTCATCATGACGCCGCACCTCGGCGCGAGCACCGAGGAAGCGCAGGAAAATGTCGGCATTGAAGTGGCGGAAGCCATCACTGATTATTTGCTGAACGGCGCCGTGCGCAACGCCGTCAATCTTCCCAACCTCGACGCCAAGACCTACGCGCTCGTGAAGCCGTATTTGAATCTCGCGGAAAAACTCGGGCGACTGATCGCGCAACTGGCGCCCAAGCGCAACGAGCGGCTCGTGATCACTTATGGCGGCAAGGCGACGGAAGTGCCCGGCGATCCGATCACCCGTTTTGTGCTGAAAGGATTTCTCGAATCGGCGGGCGGCAAGGATGTCAACCAGGTCAACGTCCGCACGCTCGCCAACTCGCTGGGGTTGCGCGTCGAAGAAATCAAGTCCAACGAGGAAACCGATTTCAGCCAATGGTTGCATGTGGCGGTTTACGCCGGCGATCAGAAGATTTCTGCGGGCGGCACGTTTTACGGAACAAAAAACCAGCCGCGCATTGTCCGCCTGAACGGTCAGCCGGTGGAAATTGTGCCGGAAGGCGTGTTGTTTCTGATGAACAACAAGGACCGGCCCGGCATCGTTGGTTACCTCGGCACGCTGATGGGCCGGCATAACGTAAACATTGCGAGCATGAGTCTGGGACGCGATATTGCCGGTGGCCATGCTTTGACCGTGTTGAATCTCGACAGCGTGCCGCCGCCGGCGGTATTGGAGGAAATCCAGAAAGACCCGGACATCAGCAACGTGCGCGTGGTGAAGCTTTAGTCCGGCAGTAACAAAACAACTGATAATAATATGAACAAACCAAAAAAAATCGTCGCCCTTTTGCTCGGCATTACAGCGCTTGCTTTAACGAGTCTGACCGCCGCCGAGAAACCGGCCGACAAACCGGAGGCGAAAGATGCGCCCGCCAAGACCGACGCCGCTCCTGCCGCCAAACCCGCGCCGCTGTTTGCTGATCCCGTCATCGTGAAGGGCAAGGGTTTTGAACTAAAGCGCAGCCAGTTGGACGAGGTTGCGACCGGGCTGAAGGCCACCATGGCGGCGCGCGGTCAAAACGTCACGGAGGGCCAGGCGGCGTTGCTCGAAAAACAATTGCTGGAGCGCCTGATTCAAATCCAGCTTCTGCTCACCAAGGCCACGGACGCCGACAAAACCAAAGGCAAGGAAATGAGCGAAAAACGTTTCGCCACTTTCAAGAGCCGCGCGCCTTCGGAAGAAGTGCTGGTCCGCCAGTTGAAGTCCATGGGCATGACGGTGGAGCAAATGCAAGCCCGGCTGCTCGACGAGGCCACGGGCGAGGCGGTTTTGGAACGTGAACTGAAATCCAAAATCACCGTGACCGATGACCAGGTCAAAAAATATTACGACGAGAACCCCGCGCAATTCGAAGAGCCGGAGATGGTGCGCGCCAGTCACATCCTGCTCGGCACCCGCGACTCCATCACCGGCGGAGAGTTGTCAGAGGAAAAAAAGGCGGCGAAGAAAAAGGAGATGGAGGACATCCTGAAGCGCGCCCGCGCCGGCGAGGATTTTGCCAAGCTGGCCAAGGAATTCTCGGAGGACACCGGTTCGAAGGACAAGGGCGGCGAATACACGTTTCCGCGCGGCCAAATGGTGCCCGAGTTTGAAAAAGTCGCGTTTGCGCTCGGCACGAATCAAATCAGCGACATCGTCACCACGCAGTTTGGCTATCACGTCATCAAGCTGAGCGAAAAGAAACCGGCGCGCAAGGTGCCGTTGGCCGAGGTGACCAAGGAAGTCAAAGACGGCCTGACGAATCAAGAAGTTCAAAAGCAGTTGCCGGAGTATTTCGAGAAACTCAAGAAGGAGGCGAACGTGGAGATTCTGGATGAGAAGCTGAAGGCGAACGATAATCCACCGGCAGCCGTGGAGAAACCTGCGGAGAAGCCCGCTCCAAAACCAGAGAACAAATAACCTGCAACGAAGGGCGGCTGCCGCCGCTCAATACTTCTTGGAAAACTTCTTTCGCGATTCTTCTTCGCTGGCTGGAACGGATGGCGGGTTCGCTGTGGCGCTGGTAGCCGGTTCGGTGGGCGTGGTGGCTCCTGGCTTGTTCGCTGTGGCCGTCGTCTGATGTGCCGGCGCGTTGACGGCTTCCACATAAGCCAGGTGCAGCATCATCAGGCTTTGCTTGAGCAGGGCTTCCTCCTGCTTTTCCAGGTTGCCCTTGGTTTTGACCTCCAGCATTTCCAATTGATCGATGAACATTTTTGCGCCATCCAGTTCCCGGATGTGTTGGCCGGTTTCCGGATGCGGCACTTTGCCCAGCAGCATCATCGCCAGGTTGGTTTGTTGAACGATCATGTTGGCGAACAGAGCGGACCTCATTTCTTCGCCGCTGGCGTAGGCCGGCGCGTTGTCGTGTGCGGGTGTTTCGTTCATGCGATGTTGTCCTTTCCCTGGTCGCGAATTTCCGCCAGCAGGAAGTGAATCAAATGTTTGAGGCGTTCCCGCAGATCGGCGGTTTCCAGAATGGTTTGCCGTTCCACCGGGCCGGCCAGGACGGCGCAGGAAATCAAATCAGCAGCCTGCTCCGGATCCGTCAATTTATCCAGGTAGTCGAGCACGTCCTTGAACGAAAAATTCGCCGGGGCCGGGTGATCGGCGAACTTTTTGGTCGTCTTGGACTGCGAGATCACTGGAAAAGGAAAAGGCAAACCCAGCCGCATTCGCTCCTCCAGCAATTCACGGACTTTGGCCATCAACGCATCCACCGCCACGTTGTCGGTGGCGGCGGACAGCAACGGCCGGATGCGCTGGATTCGATAGGGCTTGTAGCGCACCGTCTCCGCCAATTCCACGCGCGTAATCCCTTGCAGAATTACATGCGAGCTGCCGTCCTTGTGTCCTACCGAGACGCGGATCAGACCCAACCCCGCCACCGCGGAGGGCGTTTCGCGGGTGCGCCCCGGTTTTTGCATCGCCACCGTGAACATCCGGTGCGAATGGAGCGAATCCGCCAGCATCTGGCGGTAACGCGGCTCGAAAATGTAGAGCGGAATGAGCGCCTGCGGGAACAACGTGGCGTTGGGCAGGGTCATCACCGGCACCTCGTGCGGCAACTTCATGCCTACAATCTAGGCGGACGCGTTTATTAATCAAGACTGAGATAGAGGCTTGCCAACTGGATTCAAAAACTCCATGTTTAGCGCCTTATGAAAACAAAACTGGGATACATCATACTGGTTCTGGCTTGCGTGGTGCTCGTTGGGATTTTGATCTACAACAACAAACAAGCCACCGACCAGCGAAAGAATGACGAGGCGAAAATCCTCAACCTTTCCAATCAATGGGTGGAAACCAGCGCCAAATTGGACGAACAAAAACAGGTCAATCTGACCTTGGAAGGGGAATTGACCAAAACCAAGGCCGAGGGCGCCAGCCTTTCCAACAACCTGAACGTGGTTTCCTCCAACCTCGCCAAGACCGCTGAGGAACTCAAGGCCGCCCGCGAAGAAATGGCCAAACGCGATGCCAAGATCGCCGAATTGGAAACGCAAAAAGAGGCGCTCGACAAACAGGCTGTGGACTTGAAGACCTCCATCGGCAACCTCGAAGGCAAGATTGCCGACACGCAGAAGAAACTGGCGGCATCCGAGGGTGACAAGGCTTTTCTCGAAAAAGAACTCAAGCGGATGATGGCCGAAAAAGCCGAACTGGAACGCCAGTTCAATGACCTCGCCGTCTTGCGCGCCCAAGTCAGCAAACTGAAAGAGGAGCTTTCCATCGCGCGACGTCTGGAATGGATTCGCCAGGGCCTCTACGGGACGCAGGACGTCAAGGGCGCGCAAAAACTGATGCAAGGCATCGCGCCAGCGACCGCGCCGCGGACCAACGCCTTCGACCTGAACGTGGAAGTCAACGCCGACGGCACCGTCAAAGTGATTCCGCCCAAGACCAACACCCCGGCGCCGCCCAAATGATCCGCGCGAATTTGCTCATCGATTCGCATGGCCGCATCTTGCGCGACCTGCGCGTGAGCATTACCGATCGCTGCAATTTCCGGTGCCTGTATTGCCTGCCGGAAACCGAGGCGGCGCAAAATTTTTATCGGGGTCGCTGGGCAACTTTGCCCAACCCCGCGCCCATCGCGCACCGATGGCAGCCTCGGTCGAACATCCTGACTTTCGAGGAAATCGAGCGCGTCGTGCGGCTCGCCGTTGATCTGGGCATTCAGAAAGTCCGGCTCACCGGCGGCGAACCGCTCTTGCGTCACGACGTGGAACAACTCGTCGCGCGGGTTGCCAGAATCCCCGGCATCGAAGACCTCGCGATGACGACGAACGGATTTCTCTTTCCACAAAAGGCCCGTGCTCTTCGCGACGCCGGACTACGACGCATCAGCTTCAGTCTCGACTCCCTCGACCGCGAGAACTTCAAAAAGATGACCGGTCGCGACGGCTTGGACGAAGTATTGACGGGCATCAGCCTGGCGCAGGAACTTGGTTTTAATCCCGTGAAGGTCAACGCCGTCATCATCCGCGGCATCAACGACCACGAGATCGAATCGCTCGCCGGCTTTGCGCGCGAACGCAATCTGAGTTTTCGATTTATTGAATTCATGCCGCTCGATTCCGCGCGCGCCTGGCAAAAGGAACTCGTCATGAACGGTCGCGATATTTTGCGGCGACTTCAGACGCATTTCTCCAACTCCGGTGGCAGCCGAGGTAACGAGGCTCTGATATCTTCCCCTGAACTCTCAACCCTCAACTCTCAACCAGACGGTCAAAGCCTCGTTGCCTCGACTGCCACGAAGCGCACGGCGCTCTTGCCGGTGCAATCGGACAACCAATCCGAGACCGCCAAGCGCTGGAAATTCTCTGACGGACGCGGAGAGATCGGCATCATCGCGCCGGTGAGTGAACCCTTCTGCGGCCATTGCAATCGGCTCCGCCTCACCGCCGACGGCAAAATCCGCACCTGCCTATTCAGTGTGGTCGAACACGACTTGCGCTCGCTGTTGCGCGATGAGACGAACGACGAGGAGATCGCTGGCTGGCTGCAATCCGTCGTCTGGCAAAAGGAAGACCGTCATCACATCGGCGAGCCGGAGTTTGTGCAACCGGAGCGGACGATGAGTTGTATTGGCGGTTAGGACGGCTTACCTTTCGACAGTTCGTCGAAAAGAACGGTTCATGAACAATTACAGACCTCGCTTTGGGTTGCTCGCCTCGATCGTCGTTCCCTTGTGCGCATCCATCTCAATCAACATGGCGCAGGCGGACGCGCCCACCTTCCGCTGGGCACAGAAAGCGGGTGGAGTCGCAAACGATTATGCATCTCGTGTTGCCATTGATCCTGATGGCAATACGTTTGTTGTCGGCACAACCGAAAGTACCAATGCCATTATCGGCAGCTTCGTGCTGACTAACAGCGGCGTCTTCATCGCGAAGTTTGACGCCGCTGGCGTCGCGCAGTGGGTGAAACAGATCGGGCCTCGTACCAATCTCGGCGCCACACAAACTCAAAGAATCGGGACGGATGAAGCTGGCAACAGTTATGTGACCAGCACGTTCCTTCGGTTTGTCGATTTTGGCGGAACTTCACTCACGAATGGTGGCAACTCAGGTAGAGACGTGTTCATAGCGAAGTATGACGGTGCGGGCAACTTGGTCTGGGCCACCCAAGCCGGGGGGAATGGCGTAACAAACACCGTCTCGGATGCGGGCTTTGCCGTGGATGCGACTGGAAATACTTTCATTACTGGACGGTATGGTCCAACGCCGTGCTATTTCGGCACGAATGTGCTCGGAACAAACAACGGTTATGTCAGCAGTTATGTTGCGAAGTGCGACCCGGCAGGTAATTGGGTCTGGGCCAGAGACCCGAACGGCTTGCCATCCTCCAATTTCGCCGACCCCGCGGCCATCACCGTCGAATCGTCGTACAACTACTATCTTTGTGGATCATTCCAATCGACAACTGTGACGTTCGGATCCTTCACATTAACAAACGCTGGAAACCAAGATGCATTTGTAATCAAGTGCGACAATGAAGGGACTGTCCTATGGGCAAGACGAGCAGGGGGCAGCGATTGGGATGGTGCCATTGATCTCAAGCTGGATGCCTTGGGAAACGCGTACGTTTTAGGCTATGCCAATGCCAACGCTTCAACATTGAGTCCCATTACTATCGACGGCTTGACTGTGACGAACGCGGGATTTTTCCTGCTAAAATACGATGCGAGTGGCACTACAATCTGGGCCCGGAATGCGTCTGACTTCGGTCCTGGCCTCATCATTTATCCGGAAGGTACGTTTGGAATTGCAGTGGACGCGGTGGGAAATTCCTACTTGAGTGGGCGATTTTTCAATACTCTCGCATTCGATGGCATTATTCTCACGAATGTTGGAGGCAGTTATACTAACCCAAATGGATACCCATCCGCATTTGTCGCTAAATACGATGTCTCCGGCGGGGCGTTGTGGGGCAAACAATTCGGAGGCGGAAAAGATTTCAGCGGCAACTACATCGATGTTTTCTCTGGGATCTCTGCGGACGCTGAGGGCAACTGCGCCGTAATCGGTTACTTTTCACTTACCAACGCTCCGTTTGACAACATCACGCTATCAACCAGCGGCAACGATGACGTCTTTGTAGCGCGCATCGACGCCGACCCACCGCGGCTCAATATCATTCTTGCACGGAACACCGCCGTCATCTCTTGGCCGACAAATCAACCGGGTTTCCAACTCGAAAGCGCAACCGCTTTGCCAGCGGGTACCAACTGGTCACCAGTGACAAATCTAGTCGGGATCGTTGGCTATCGGAACTTCGTTACGAATGAAGTTGCGGCTGACGCCCAATTCTTCCGATTGCAGAGGTAGTCTGTCAGCTTGACCAGATCGCCCGCCTGATGCTTAACTTGTCACCATGCCGACTTACGAGTACGTCTGTGAGAAGTGTAATCATCAATTTGAGAAAGTTCAGTCCATCGCCGACAAGCCGTTGACGGTGTGCCCGAAGGAACTTTGCGGTATAAAAAAGTGGGGCAAGGGCAAAGTCAAACGGGCCATTGTCTCCGGCGCCGGTCTGATTTTCAAAGGCACCGGCTTCTACATCACCGATTATCGCAGCGAGAAATACAAGGAAGCCGCCAAGAAAGATATTGCTCCTGCCGCTGCGCCTGCCGCCGATAGTAAGCCGTCGGGCGAGAGCAAACCGGCGAAAACAGAAAGCAAACCCGAAAGCAAAGTCGCTAAGACGTCGTCCGCCAAGAAAACCTGAGCCAACGTACGTTGCCGGGGAACGGCCAACCATGAAACATTTTGTGGTCATTGTTTGCGTTTGGTTTCTGTTGCCCGATGCGCGAGGCCAGGCTTATTACCTGGATCCTGTGACGGCGCGCAGCACCACCGGGCAATTTATTGTGTACGGCCCTCGTCACGGCAAAGCGTTGCCGCCCAGCCTGAGCAACGCAACCAATCTGGTGCGGCTGGAGCCGCCGATCCTGGCAATTTCTTGTGAACGCATCAAAAAGGCTCTCGCGAATGAATTGGGCGCGGCGAATTCGTGGCGCGGCAAAATTTATGTGGTGTTACGTCCGGTGCGCAGCGTCGATGACGGCATCGCGATCAATGCTTCGCAGTTCACCGATGGCTGGATGTATCAAGTGGAGTTGCCGGATGCGGTGGAGTCATCGCGCCTGCTCCGCGCCATGGTGCGGGTGGTGTTGCTGGAAATGGCCAACCGCAATGCAGGCGCGCGCCAGGCCGAGATTCCGTTGTGGCTGGCTGAGGGTTTGTCGCAGGAATTGATGGCCGAGAGTGCAATCGACCTCGTCGTGCCGTTCCCGCAGCAGACCATCAATGGACTTGCCATCAGCCAGACCTTGCGCAATGCGCGCCGGACGGACCCGCTCACCGCGGCGCACGAACGCTTGTGTTCGAGTCCAGCACTGACCTTCGAGCAATTGAGCTGGCCGACGGCAGACCAGTTGTCGAGCCAGGCGGGCGAAGTCTATCGCAGCAGCGCGCAGTTGTTCGTCCATGAATTGTTGGAGCTGAACAACGGGCGGGCCTGCATGCGAACGATGGTCGAGCAGTTGCCGCACGATTTTAACTGGCAAACCACCTTTCTGCGCGCGTTTCGTTCGCGTTTCAAAAGCCCGCTGGACGTTGAGAAATGGTGGGCGCTCCAACTGGTTCACTTCACCGGGCGCGACCTGACCCAAACCTGGCCGAGCGAAGATAGCTGGAAAAAGCTGGATGACATTTTGCGTTCCTCGGTGGAAGTGCGCGCCAACACCAATGACCTCCCCCTGCACACCGAGGTGTCGCTCCAGACGATCATCAAGGAATGGGATTTCCTGCGGCAGAACCGGGTGCTGCGCCAAAAGGTCAATGAACTGCAAATGCTGCGGCTGCGCGTTTCCCAGGATTTGATTTATGTTGCCGACGATTACCGCCGGACGCTCGATGCCTATTTGCAGAAGCGTGACAAGGCCGAGCTGGCTTTCGCGAATAGGAAACAAAAACGACCGGACTTCGACCCGCTTCTCCAGGAAACCCTCAATGAACTGGACTTGCTCGACGCATGGCGCGCACAACTGCGCCCGGACAAAAATCCGGTCACCATTGCGGCCCCAACAATCACCAAAGCCGCGCCACCACCTGAAGTCCGGTGATCGTCATGGCCAGATTAGCGGGAATTCTTCAGGTGTGCCGGTGAAGAAAGCAGGCTGATGAATGTGAAATCTCGATTCCAGTTTTGTCGTGTGCCCGCAGAGAATAATACAGACGTCTCCGCGCGGCTTCGAGTTTACATTCAACCACTTACGACATGAGATGGAGGTGGCAAAAGTCCGTCTCTTGACACCAGCCCGACCCAAAATATAGTTCTCGCACAATGCATGATATTTCATTGGGTAGCGGCGAGGAGCCGCCAGCGGATTCAAGATTAGACCTCCTGAAAAAATTTCGATCGGCCGGGCGCGGGTTTTGGCGCGACGTCTCCGACGCTCACTGGAACGACTGGCGGTGGCAACTCAGAAACCGGATCACGACCATCGAGCAATTGGAGCGGCTGATGCCCACGCTCACGCCGGAGGAACGCGCGGGCGCGGTCCTTTCGAGCACCAAACTCGCCATGGCCATCACGCCCTATTTCTTCAACTTGATCGATCTGGCGGACGAAAATTGCCCCATCCGCCGGCAGGTTATTCCGCGCATCGAGGAAACCAGCACCGCGCCCTGGGAAATGGCCGACCCTTGTGGCGAAGATTCTCATTCGCCCGTGCCCGGACTCGTGCATCGCTATCCCGACCGCGTGTTGTTTCTGGTGACTGATCGTTGCGCCGCCTACTGCCGTTACTGCACGCGCTCACGGCTCGTGAGTAATGCCGCCGGCTATGATTTTCATCCGGAGTTTGATCGGCAAATCCAATACATCCGCGAACACCCGGAAGTGCGCGATGTGCTGCTCAGTGGCGGCGACCCGCTGTTGTTCAGTGACGAGAAACTTGAACATCTCCTGAGCCAGTTGCGCGCAATCCCGCACGTCGAGTTTCTCCGCATCGGCACGCGCATCCCGATTTTTCTGCCGCAACGCATCACACCGGAATTGTGCGCGATGCTGAAAAAGCTTCATCCGCTGTTCATCAGCATCCACACGAATCATCCGCGCGAACTCACCACCGAAGTGCGCGATGCGCTCGGTCGTCTGGCCGACGCCGGCATCCCGCTCGGCAACCAGTCTGTGCTTCTCCGCCACGTCAATGACAACGTGACTGTGATGAAGGCGCTCGTGCAGAAACTGCTGATGTGCCGTGTGAAGCCATATTACATCTATCAATGTGATCCGATCTCCGGCTCAGCCCACTTGCGCGCCAGCATCCGCAAGGGGCTTGAGATCATGGACGGTCTGCGCGGTCACACGACCGGCTACGCCGTGCCACAGTACGTGATCGATGCGCCCGGTGGGGGCGGCAAGGTGCCGATCAATCCCGAATATATTTTGAGCCACAACGCCGACCGCGTGGTCCTTCGCAACTACGAAGGCAAAGTCTTCGAGTATGTCGTGGGTGCTAAGAGCGCGCCGCAGTACAAAGCCTCGGAGAATTTCAGCGTGCCGGAGTTGTTTTGAAAACTGTAACGAACCTGGCGAAGGACCAGAGGGTATCACGACTCTCCCTCATCGCTTGCGTAATCACTTTCATCTTGTCTGCGTTGATGCTGTGCGACTGTCCCGGGTTTGCAGTTGTCATGGGTGTGTTCACAATATTTCCAATCCTGCGAGGCCCTCCGGCTTATCGGTTCATCGGTATCATCGCTTTAGTTTGTGCCGTGGCTTACGACATTTACCTTTCCCGTTAAATCGTGTGTGTGTTTGGTTTCCTTCTTCTGCTTTTGGCAGTTGTTGCACCGTTGCAGATTTCCTGATTTCCTGATTCGTCATGGCACGTGAGTCAAATCAAGCCAAAGTTGTGCGCGTTCGGAAAATCCTCGTCGCATTACAAAAGA
This sequence comes from Verrucomicrobiota bacterium, assembly GCA_016200005.1. Lineage (NCBI taxonomy): Bacteria > Pseudomonadati > Verrucomicrobiota > Verrucomicrobiota bacterium. The sequence continues at coordinate 129,492 of JACQFP010000013.1, forward strand.
CTTACCCCGACGCGCACTGCGAGTTGAATTACTCGAATCCTTTGGAATTGCTCATCGCAACAATTCTCTCCGCGCAGTGCACAGATAAACGCGTCAACCTCGTGACCGCTGACTTGTTCAAGAAGTATCGGTCGGCAAAAGATTTTGCCAACGCCGACCCCGCTGGATTGGAGCAGGACATCAAGACCACCGGTTTTTTTCGGAACAAAGCGAAGAACATTCGAACCTGTTGCCGCAAACTCATCGAGTTTCATCAAGGCGAAGTGCCGCGCACGATGGAGGAGTTGACGCATCTCGATGGTGTGGGGCGCAAGACGGCGAACGTCGTCCTTGGCAATGCATTCAACATAAACCTCGGCATCGTCGTGGACACGCATGTTGCACGATTGTCCGCGCGACTCGGTTTGACGAGGGAAAAGACACCGGAGAAAATCGAGCTGGAGTTGATGAAACTCGTGCCGCAGATGCAATGGACGCTGTTCAGCCATTGGCTCATCTGGCACGGGCGTCGGCGGTGTTTTGCGCGCAATCCCGATTGTCCGAATTGTGAAGTTGCCCGGCTGTGTCCTTCGGCTGGGAAAGTTTGATTCAGGAAACATCCAACCTTGAACATTCAACATCCAACATCCAATTGGGGAATCGGGCGCGAAGGTGCCTTGGATGTCGGATGTTCGACGTTGGAGGTTGATTGTTCCGATTGGCTCTTGCTCAACTCCGGCCCAAGCCTCGCCGCGTTCAACATGGCGTTGGATGAAGCTTTGTTGGAGGCCGCGCCCAGCTTGGGCAAACCTGTTCTCCGATTCTACGGTTGGGCAGAACGTGCCGCGTCGTTCGGTTACTTCCAGAAATATTCCGAGGTCGAGCGAATGACTTTGTTGCGGCCTCTCGTTCGGAGGCCGACCGGCGGTGGGCTCGTGCCGCACGATGCGGACTGGACCTACAGCCTGGTTTTTCCGCCGACCAATCCGTGGTATGCCCTTAAAGCGGTCGAGAGTTATCGGCAGGTTCACGAATGGATTCAAGCCGCCTTCACAAAGCTTGGAGTCGTCACGGAGCTCGCGGCTGCGTGCCGCAAGGCTTCACTAGGGCAATGCTTTGTCGGCCATGAGAAGTTTGACGTGCTTTGGCAGGGGCGAAAGATTGCCGGTGCCGCTCAGCGTCGCACGCGCCATGGTCTGCTGATTCAAGGTTCGGTACAACCGCCCTCGAAACGAATCACACGAGACGACTGGCAAGGGGCAATGCGCGAAGTGGTCCACGCACCGGCCGGTGTTCGTTGGGCGGAGTCCAAACCAGCCGCCGACCTGGCGACGCGCGTGGCCGAATTGGTTCAGCAAAAATATTTTCAAGCCGCTTACAACCAAAGGCGTTAAGTTGACCGATTCATCCCGGATTTTACTTCGCCGCGTTTCTGTGCGATGGATAACCGCGCGGTTGGATTACAAAGCATCGCGCCAGCGGAAAACCGGTTGTTGCATTGACGTGAAAAAGATTCTTTCGATTGGCGCGGTGACTGCGCTCGCTACGGTCTGGGCACACAGCACGATTCTTCTCAACGATTCCTTCTCCTACACCAACGGCCCACTGGTGACCGTCAGCGGAGGCAAATGGATTCACCACAGTCCGTCTGGTTCGGCGACTGGCGAAGTTGCCGTCGCATCGGAACAAATCATTCTGAATCGCAGCAACGCAGAGGATGTCAGCGCGTTGCTGGCGGGCCAACCTTACTCTTCGGCTGGCACAACCAACATTTTCTACGCAAGTTTCACCGTTCGATTTACAACCCTGCCATCGGCTGGTGGTAATTACTTTGCGCACTTCAAGGACGCCGGGGCGAGCTCAGGTTTTGGCGCGCGCGTCTGGGCCTTCACGAGCGCAGCCGCGCCCGGAATGTTCCGGCTCGGCATTTCCTCCACCAGCAGCACGATCATCAGCGCCACCAACCCGACTGATCTCGCGCTCAACACCGATTATCAGGTGGTCACGCGCCTAGTGAACAGCAATTCAATCGCTACGCTCTGGATCAACCCTGCTTCGGAATCCGATCCCAGCATTTCCAGCGCGGAAGCTCCCGCTACAGTCACGGTGGCGACTTACGCCTTTCGCGAGGATTCGGGAATCGGCGTCATGTCAATCGATGATCTGCGGGTGGGCACAACGTTCGCCGAAGTGTTGACCAACACGTCGCCTTCGCCACCGACCATCCTCACGCAACTCCAGAGCCAGACCGTCACGGAGGGAGGCACGGCGATGTTTAGCGTCGTTGCTGACGGCACCGCGCCGTTGAGTTACCAGTGGAAATTTGGCGGGACGAATCTGACGTCAGAGACGAACTCATCGCTGACGTTGTTCAGCGTCACGACGAATCATGCCGGTGATTACATCGCTTACGTCACCAACTCCGTCGGTTGGACCAACAGCCAGCCGGCGACGCTGACGGTCAACCCGCGTTCGAGTTCCAACGGTTTCGCGTTTTCATTGCTCACCTACAATGTCAGAGGTAATGGCGCAACGAATTGGAGCACGAATTCGCCGCAGGTGCAGGCCATCGGTCGCCAGATGCAGTATCTGACTCCAGACATCATCACTTTCAATGAAATCCCTTGGGACTTCAGATACGAGATGACCAATTTCATCACCGCGTTTCTGCCCGGCTACCATCTGGCCATCAGTTCAGGTACCGACGGTTTCATCTGCAGCGCCATCGCCAGCCGCTATTCCATCACGCGCTCCAACAAATGGCTGGACGGCGCGGACCTGAAACCATTCGGCTACACCAACACTTCGACCGCGAACGCGGATAATTTCACGCGCGACTTGTTTGAGGCACAGATCGATGTGCCAGGTTTCAATCGACCGCTGCACATTTTCACAACGCACTTGAAAGCCACGGGCACAAACTACTCCGACTCGGCGGCCAAACGCGCCGCTGAAGCCGCGGCCATCACTAATTTTTTTGCAACGAACCTTTTTGTTCTTTATCCATACGATCCGTACACGTTGTCGGGCGACATGAACGAATCGGACACGAACGCCCTTGCGATTCAGCGGCTCTTGAGCGCGCCGACCGGCTTGCGGCTGACGAACCCGACCAACCCGTTCACCGGCAGCTTCAACACGTATTCCACCGCCACAGCCAATCCGGGCGAGCGCATTGACTACATCCTGCCCGGCAATCTGCTGTTTACGAACATCGCCGGCGGGCAGGTGTTCCGCACGGACAAGCTGAATCCCGTGCCGCCCAACTTGAACAGCAACGACGACAAGGTGGCTTCCGATCATCTTCCGGTGATGATGGTTTTCAACAATCCCTACCTGACCCCGTTCCAGATCGTCTCAATCAACGTGAGCAATCAACTGGTCACGCTGAACTGGGAAGCCATCAGCAACCGGCAATATCGGGTGGACGTTTCGTCGAATCTGGTCGATTGGGTGAGCTTGGCTGACAGCCAGACCGCGACGGGAACAAACTTCGTCTTCAGCACCAACGTGACGGATAGCCCGCAGTTTTTCCGGGTCTTACGACTGCCGTGATGGTCGTTTCATTCCGGAATCCAAATCAGGCTGGGATTGTTCGTGCGGCCCTTGTTGCCGGCAAAATCCCAGTACTCTTTATTGTTGAGCCGGCCGGAATGGCCGTCGAGAAACGTGAATTGCGCGCCTTGACTGTGCAGGTTGGTATGCACGTTGTTCTGCTGGGCCACCGCCGCCAGTTTGCCGTTGTCAAACAGCCAGACCAGTCGCGTCGGATGGTGGAGTGACGAGAGTTTCACCTGGTTGCCACTCCCGGAGAGGTTCACGTGTTCGTTGAGGCAATAATGAAAAAGATTGTTCCCATTGCTGCGTCGCAGATTCGCGGCACAAATCCAGAGGGATTTGCCGGGATCGATGGCGGCGTTGGTGCGCCAGGGCATTTCCTTGTACGTTGGCAAGCCGATGGTCTTTGGCAAATCGTTATACCACCCATCGTTGACCGAGGTGCCGTTGGGCGAACCATCTTGCGGAAGAAAGTCGTCATTTTCATTGGCGAACAGATGAGTCGCCAATCCCCATTGTTTCAAATTGTTCAAACAGGCGGTGCCGTTGGCCTTTGCTTTGGCGCGGCTGAGTGCCGGCAAAAGCAACGCCGCCAGAATGGCGATGATGGCAATCACCACCAGTAACTCGATCAACGTAAAGGCGCGCTTCCGATTCACAACGGCTCCTGCGTTCGTAGATTGCAAGAGCAGTGACTGGATACCACATCCGGTGTTGTTTTACAGGAGAATTTGGATCGGCAAGCCGGGAATATTTCGGAGCTGGCATTGCAAACGGGGCATTAAGTGAATAATATCACTCGCCTATGGTTCGGCTGGTTTTATTCGACATTGACGGTACGTTGATCAACACGGGCGGCGCGGGCACGAAGGCGTTTGCCCGCGCTTTCGCCACCGCCTTCAACATCCCCAATGGTTCGGAGCGCTTGAGGTTTGCCGGCCGCACGGACACGAGCCTGGCGCGGGAATTTTTCGTGCTGAATGAAATCGAGCCGACGGCGGAAAACTTCCGACATTTTTTTGACACGTATGTTTTCTGGCTCGAGCACATGGTCACGCAAGCAGACGGCGCGACCTTGCCCGGCGTCTGGAAGTTTCTCCGTGAACTGCAATCGCTGCCGCAGCCACCGACACTCGGCCTCTTGACGGGCAACACCCGGCTTGGCGCGGAGATCAAACTGCGCCACTTCGACCTTTGGGAGCTGTTTCAGACCGGTGCGTTTGCGGACGACCACGAAGACCGTAATCAAATCGCCGCTATTGCGCGCCAACGCGGCAACCGTCTGCTCAAACAGAAATTGCGCGGCCACCAAATCCTCGTCGTTGGCGACACGCCGCTCGACATCGAATGCGCCCGCGCCATCGACGCCAGAATGCTGGCCGTGGCCACCGGTGGTGCGACCTTGGAAAAGCTAAGAGCACATCAACCCGATTGGCTCGTCGAAGATTTGCGGAAAGCCAGCGCGAAAGAACTTTGTCTCTGACACGCCAGCGCCTTGTCTCTACGGGCGCCTTGCCGAAATAATCAGGCGACCCCGCGGTCACGCGAGGCGGGACGGAGCAGAAACATCAGGATGGCCGCCACCAACACGGGGATGGCGCAAAGCGCAAAGCCTTGTGACAACGGCACACCGTGGTCCTTCAGCTTGCCGAGCACCGGCGTCAGATACGCGCCCGAAGAGATGCCCACAAAATTCATTACGCCGTAGCCGGTCGCCCGGAAACGCGAAGGTGCGAGCTGACAGAGAATTGGCATGTTGTTCGCATCGAATATCCCGAAGCCCAGACCGAACACGATGGTGCAAACGATCACCATCCAGAAGGTTGGCGCCAGCCCCATGCCCAGCATCGCCGGCACGGTGAGCAACAAACCAAGCGAGCTCACCCAGGTTCGACCCCGCACGCTGCGCCGCGAAAGATAATCCGCAAACCGGCCGCCGATGATGACGCCGAAAAACGCGGCGCCGGCATTCGTCATGGTCGCCCACAAGCCTGAAGATTTCTGGTCCAGCAGGAAGCGGTCTTGTAACAAAGTGGGCAGCCAATTTTTCACCGCCCAACCGGGAAGGCTGGGCAGACTGAAACAAATCAGCAGGATCACGAAACCCCACCAGACCACTGACCCATCGTCTGTTCCTTTGGTCGAATCTCCAACCGCAGGCGCCGCGTCGCGCTCCCGTTCACGCAGGAAGAAAATCAGCACGAAGGCATACGCGACACCGATGAGACCGCAGCCAAAAAACGCCGCACGCCACGAAACATCCTGCGCCACCCATCCGCCCACGCCGCCCAATGCCTGTCCCATGTAAACGCCGCTCAGATGGACGCCTACGGCCAGCGATCGCGTCGGGCCACGATGATAATCCGCAATGAGCGCGAGTCCCGCCGGCATGTAGAACGCCTCGCTCAATCCCATGACAGCGCGCAAATAGTAGAGTTGGTGGAAGTCGTGGGCCTGACCCATCAACAGCGTCACAGCGGACCAGATGCCGAGACTGGCGACGATGAGCCACTTGCGATTCAACCGGTCACCGATGAACCCGCCGAGCGGACTGCAAAATGCATAGACCCACATGAAGATCGCCATCAACTGGCCGAACATCTCGGCGCTTTGCAATTCTGTGATGTCCGCCTTGATGGAGATCCCCATCGTCGCGAGCATCTGCCGGTCGAGGTAATTCAAAACCGCAACCGGCCAGAGCAACATCACCACTGCCCACGCATGAGCTGGCAGACGGGAAGCAGAGGGGGTTGAATCATTCATCGCAAAAATCGCGTCAGATGCCGGGCCGTTTCAAATCAGTTTCCATTCAGCGAATAATTTTTTCAGTTTGCCGACCAGTTCCTGATAACGCGCGTGTGTCGCCGGCGAAACCAGTGACTTCGGATGCCCGGCCGGCAATCCACGAGCCTCGATGGCTGCGGCAACATTTAACGGGAACTCAAGCGTCTCTACCAACTTGCCCAAGGTCTTCATCCGCTCGGTGGCGACGGCGGCGCGTTCCGGCGTTCCGGCTTTGACGGCATTATAAATTTCCACCATCAAGTCCGGCACCATATCGCCGAGCCCGCCGATGCAACCGGCGACGCCGAACGACATTGCCTCGGCGATGCGTGTGTCCGCGCCGGCGAAGACCGCGAAGTTTTTTTCGCGGCCCAGCTTCACCAGTTCTCGATTGTACTCAAACTCCGCGCCGCTTTGTTTGATGCCGGCGACGTTGGTGCGGTCGGCCACCGCCGCAAGAGTTTCGAGGCCGCTGCGGTTGCCGACGCGTTCCGGGAAATTGTAGAGGAACAAGGGAAGTTGCGCCGCTTCGCCTGCCCGAACGAACCACTCCACGAGATCGGCTTGGGCCAATGGATAAAAATACGGCGGCAACAGCGCAATCGCGGCAGCGCCGATTTCGCGGGCGTGCCGGGCGAGTTCCGCAACGATGCGCGGACGAATTTCCGTGACGTTGACAATGGCTGGCAGCGGCGAGAGCAATTCGACAACGCGAACCGCAAACTTTTTTCGCGCCTCAATGTCGAGATGCAAGAACTCGCCCGTGCTGCCGAGCACCATCAAGCCGTGGATGCCGTGTCCGCGCAGAAACGCAATGTTGCGCTGCAAATCCTGGTCGCTGACGCGGCCTTCCTTGTCGGTGGAGGTCCAGAGCGCGGCGAAAATTCCTTCCCATTTTTTATTCATCGTAATGCGGTGGTTGATAAATTAGGGGGCGATGCTCCTTTGCTCTCGTGCAGTTGTCCAGCGGAAAGGGTTCAGAAGTGAATGAGGAATTTATTTTATCCCCGCTTTGGCAGCGGCTTCGGGGTCGATTCGCAAGAGGGCGTTCGTGGCTGCTTTCCTATTGAACAAAATCGGGTCGCTCAACATCGTAGTAATGTCGGGCACCGCCGCCTTGGCTTGAACTCCAAATTCACCAAGTGATTTTACCACTTCACCATGCACAATGGTGCTCTTGGGCAATTGATGCAGTTCATGAATCAACGCGGGAACAACCAGCGTAGCATCACTATGAATCTTGCCCAACGCAGTCGCAGAAGACATTCGTACCGCCTTATTCTGATCGTTCAGACGGCGAAGCAGAGCAGGTACAGCTCCGTGCGCAGATGATCCGATTGCCCCCAATGATGAAGCGGCAACCATTCTGATGTTTGAATCCTGATCGCTCAATAAATTGATCAATTCTGGTACCGCAGGTTCGGCAACTTGCCCAAGTGCCACAAATCCAAAAACAGCCATCCAATGATAATCATCATCTGAATGGGGATGAAAATGAATCAGTGATTGCTCCTTGATGAGCGCAAGCACCCAGCTTTTGAGGGCCGAATCCTTGGCTCGAAGCATTTTGATTAGGGTAGGAATCGCGTTGGTGCCGATTTGCAGTATTGCTGTTTCTGCCGAAACTCGCAACGCTTTGGCCGACTCTGACGGTGGAGCAGGAAATTCACCTTCTGTGTTTAGAAAACTTTTGCTGTATTTGTCCAACCAAACACTTAATGGCTTCCCTTGGTAAACTGGTTCACGCGGTCGCAGTGCTTCCCAAGTAAGCCCGGCCAAAACAGCGACGAGCAGAATCGCCACTATAATGCGGCGCTTGTTCCTCATAGTTTCACTTTCACCCGACGTAGGCAGGAAGACGAGAATTTTCCGAACATGCGTTTGACCGTTCGAATCGATCTCGGCGGTTGCCCCGCATTTCTTGGCGAGAGCATTTTTCAAGGGCGACAGCAAGATTGCGATCTTGCATTTTTCCGGCGACGGCGTTGGATGAGGTCATGTTTCCCTACGTGGCATTTTCAAAGGACAAGACCTGGCAGCCCGGCCCGTATCCCGGCGTCGAGTTGCTGGTGTTGCACAAAAACGAAGCGACCGGCGGCGTGACCGTCCTGCGCAAGTTCAAAGCAGGCGTGACGGTGCCTGCTCACACTCATCTGGAGGCTAATGAATCAGCCTACATCCTCTCCGGTGAATGGGAGGAATCGGGTGTCGCTCACACCGCCGGCACATTTTTCTTTGCGCCGAAAGGCGAGAGGCATGGCCCGCACGTGGCCAAGACGGAAGTCATCAGCCTGACGGTTTTCGACGGGCCGTTGACGGTGGTTTGAGATGCGGATACGCGCAAGTTGCACGGTGAACGATACAAATGTCCGTGGCCTCCGCTCTACAAAATGGACAAGCGGTGAAGGCGAACGTCGAAAAGATTGTTGGCAAACATGTTTGCTGAACTGAATCCATGCAAAGACGATTCAAAATTGAATTATGAGCACCAGCTATGCCCTTTTTGACTGGCTCATATCGTCCTGCCTCAATGTCACGATGGAACAGTGAAACTTTTTTTGGTGCGCTTCGGGTCGGATTCTTAGCGACGCGGCGCAAATTGGTTTGTGCTGGTTGACACGTCGGGATTTCGAGGCTTGTTGCGCCAACAACGATAGCGTAAGCTTTGGCTATGACAACGACGATCAGCGTTTCGCCAAAGGGACAAGTGGAGTTGCCGGAGGAATTCTGCAAGCGGAAGAAGATCAAGCCCGGCACGGCTTTGCGCGTGACGGAGGTGGGCGACGGACTGTATGTGGCCCCAGTGCCGGAGCCGACTGAGAACGAATTGAAGGAAGTCATCGCCGCTGCCGGTTCGCTTACCCGCCGCCAATCTCGAGAGGAAGAGGAGATGGTGCGTCAGGTGATCGCCGACTATCGCGAAGAGAAGCGGCGGAAGCGGGGATGAACGTTGTCACCGACACCAACGTCGTTATCTCCGCGATTTTCTGGCCGGGCGAATCCCGCCAGTGCATGGTGTTGTGGGCCAAGCGGCGGTTTCACTTGGCTATCACCATCCCCATCTTCGAGGAGTATGACAAGATCGCCCGGCGCGTTGCGCGCAAGATTCCTGAAGTGAATCCGGAGCCGTGGCTGAAGTGGATGGAGCGCAAGGCAAAGGTTTACGAACCGGCTCTGCTTGGCAAACAGCGCAGCCGTGACCGGAATGACGATCCGTTTCTGGCGTGCGCGCTGGCGAGCGGCGCGAAAACGATCATCTCCAAGGACGCAGATTTGCTGGTATTGGAGAAACCGTTCGGCATTGAGATCGTAACGCCCCGACAGTTTCTTGCGCAGTTTCGCTGAGCGGGCTTTGTTTCCACCACGGCGATAGTTGAAACTTTTCGACTGGAAGCCGGGTCTTAATTGATGACCGCATAACGCGGAGATTGGCTGCTACAATGACGAACCTCTTTTGAAAAGCAGACGTTATGAATGATCCTCAATCGCACGCGACACACTTGCCCCGCAGAACATTTCTCAAAGAGATTGCCGTCGGCACGAGCGCTTTGGCCACGAGCGGTCCGTTGTTGGCGGCCGACTTGTTTTCCCCGAGCGCCAAAGAAGCCAGGCTGCCTTATCGCGGGCCGAACGTGGTTATCATCCGCTTCGGTGGCGGGGCGCGACGGCGTGAGACCATCGATCCCGAACAGACTTACAGTCCGTTTCTTTGCCACGAGTTAACCCGGCGCGGCACGTTTTTCAAGGGCATGGAGATCGCCACGATCAAAGACATCAACACCAGCCATGGCGAGGGTACGCTTTACATTATCACCGGCAAATACGACAAGTTCCGGGACGTGCAAGGCAAATTTCTCGGCGCGCGCTTTGAATCCACGGTGCCGACGGTGTTTGAATATTTCCGCAAGGCGTACGATGTGCCCGATCACCAGGCGCTCATCGTCAATGGCGAAGACCGCGCGGACGAGGAGTTTTACAACTTCAGCAATCACCATCTGTTCGGCGCGCATTTCCGCTCGAACACGCTCAGCTTGCGCCGATTCAAAACCTATCTGTTGCGTCAGCAAATTGCCGCCGGCCAATGGGATGGCAAACAACTCAAGCAAAAGCAGCGTGACCTCGCGAAACTCGAAGCGATTGATTACCGCGCAACCGAGAAGAACGGTCAAGGCCCGGAGCTGACGCAGTTTTGGGAACGTTGGCGCAAGTATTATGGCGAAACCGGCCTCGTGAATCCGCGCGGCGACCGGTTGTTGACCGAGTTGACTGTTCGCGCCCTCAAGGAACTCCGGCCCAAACTCATCATGGTGAACTACCAGGATTGCGATTACGTCCATTGGGGCAACGTCAATCACTACACCCGCGCCATCGCCATCATGGACGAAGGCGTTCGCCAGATCGTCGCAACGGTGGAGGCCGATGCCGAATATCGCGACAACACCATCTTCGTCGTTGTGCCCGATTGCGGACGCGACAACAATCCGCTGGCGGCGGTTCCGTGCCAGCATCATTTCAACACGCGGTCGGCGCACGAAATCTTCGCGTTGATCTTCGGGCCGGGCATTGCAAAGGGCGCGGTGGTCGATCACCGCGTCGATCAAATTCAAGTCGCGGCCACCATCGGCAAGCTCATGAATTTCAAAACCGAATTCACCGAAGGGCCAGTGCTCGCTGAAGCCATTGCATGAGCACCGTCGCCACTCCGCCAATTCGGGGCGACTACGCGCTTGCTGCACCGCCGATCATTCAATCGAGTGTGACGCAACCCTCCGCATTGGGTCGCGCGCTGATTGCGCCGGTAAAGTTTCTGTGGGGCATGGCGTTAATGCAGTCCTTCCTCGGCAGTTTGATGGTGGTCGGCTGGACGTATCGGCTGGCGCAACGTTGCATGTTGAAATTCTGGTGGGCGCGCAGTTCGCACATGGCCAACGGCGGTTGCTTCGCCGAATTTCTCGCGGCGCATCCGGGAACTCATGATCAGCTCCACTGGCCAAATTGGTTTGCCCAACAGAATTTCCGTCAAGCGATCCGGCGCAATGAACAGACAAGTTTTTTTGCCTACGTGAAGCAACTTACTAAAGCCTGTTGCCGATCGTTGGGACGCAACCTGACGCTAGGCGCGCAAGCCATCGCCAACACGTGGGTGCTCACGATGCCCGCGTGCGCGCTCTGGCTGTTTGCCTGGTATGACGGTTGGAACAATTCGTTCAATAAGGGTTACGAACAAGCCGCGGTGGGGCCGTTGCTCGGCGTGTTTGGCGTGATGCTGTTCATCGCTGTGATGTTTTTCGTGCCGATGGCGCAGATGCGTCACGCCGCGACCGGCCAATGGCGCGCCTTCTATCAGTTTGGACTGGTGTGGGGATTGGTTCGGCGACGCTGGCTCGCCTGCATGTTGTTGGCCGTGCTTTATGCGCTCCTCTCCGTCCCCGTGACGGTTTTGAAAACCGCGCCGTACTTTTTATACGATCGTTTCGCCGCGAAGCACGGTTACGCAGCGAGTCTTGCCAATCCCGATCCCCAACAACTCATCCAATTCCTCAATGGCTACTATTTCTGGTCCGCGCTGCTGGTGTTCCCCGTCTTTGCATTTCTGCGATTCATTGCGGCGCGGATTTATGCGAGCGCATTGCTCGATTCCGTTCAGACGGGCCAACTGCCGATAACGAGTCTCGCGGCCAGCGAGCGTGACGTTCTGGAACGACTGGAATTGCTCCATCTTCGTCCGCAGCCTCAACGGCATTTCTTCGTGCGCGCCGTTGCGTGGTTCGCAACGCGCACGGGCCGCGTGGCCGGGACGATTCTGTTGATCGGGGTCTGGTTCGCTTTTGTGGCGCAAATCTTCATCGGACAATTCCTGAACTTTCATCCGCTGGGCGGCTGGCTGAACCAACCGCTGGTGCAGCTTCCGTGGTTTCATTACCTGCCGCCGGCGCTGAAGAATTCCGCTGGCGAAATCTTGTTCACGGCCTTTTTGTTTTTGGCATTTTTCCTCGGTCGCAGGATTGTGGATTTGATCAGGTCATGGGTGCTGCGTTGACAGCAGTGCATCTGGAAATTCGCCTTGCAGGTTGGCGGCAATTCTTCAGCATCATCGACATGAACAGATTCATTTCAGTCCTCTTGGGCATTCTCGCTTTGGCGTCACAATCCGCGTCCGCCGATGACGGAAGGGAGATTCTGGGCGTTTGGACTACGACGGACAACAAGAGCCAGGTGGAACTCTTCAAGGTGGACGACAAGTTGCACGGAAAGATCATCAGTTTGAAAGAACCCAACTGGCCGGCCAACGACGAGAAGGGCATGGGGGGCAAACCGAAGAATGACCGGAACAATCCCGATCCCAAGTTGCGCGACCAGCCGATCATCGGTCTGGAATTTATGAGCGGCTTCACTTACTCCGGCAAGAAACGGTGGGAGAGCGGAAAAATCTACGACCCGGAAAATGGCAAGACCTATAAATGCAAACTGAGCCTCGTCTCGACCAACCGGCTCGATGTGCGCGGTTTCATCGGCATTTCGTTGATTGGTCGCACGGAAGTCTGGACGCGGTGAGTGCCGGAGTCCGTGTGGAGCAACTGGACCTCGATTCGGCCAGAAAAGAACTTGCTTGGGAATGGGGTGGTCGGTAAGTTCCAACGCCTTTTGGTGGCACCCATAGCTCAATTGGATAGAGCATCTGACTACGGATCAGAAGGTTTCAGGTTCAACTCCTGATGGGTGCGCCAGTTCTGATTTCCGATTTCTGGGCTTGATTTTCTGCAGTCGCCGGCGGCCTGTCATTTCATGGAGCTATTATAGGTTCAAGGAATTAATTTCAAATCGCCTCGCGTCTGCGTTTGACATTGGAGGTTTGGTCGCTAGTGTGATTTAGATGCTTCCTTGAAACAGGTTTTAAAATGGAAAGGTAGTTGTGGCTGAAAAAGATGATTATCTGGTAGATATTTTGGTGGACCTCGGTTTCGTAACCGCCGAGCAGGTGGAGGGACTCCGGGGTGAGGCACAGACGGCCGGCGTGGGGGTGGTGGACTTGATGGTGGCCAACAAGGTCATCCGTCCGGCAGACGTGACCCAGGCCAAGGCCGCGCACTTCGGTGCCGAGGTGGTCAACTTGAGCGAGATGCGTTTGACGGACGATGTGCTTTCAGCCATCCCCCGGCACATCGCCAAGAAATATCGCGTGGTGCCGGTGTTCAAACACGACGGGAGCGTAACCGTGGCACTCAGCGATCCCTCCGATCTGGATACGATCGACAGTTTGAATCATTTGCTCCATGGGCAGATTGAAGTGCGCGTGGCGTCGGAGCAGGATATCGAAGCGGCCTTAAATAAGTATTACGGCGCGGCGCAGGATGGCATCAGCAAGATGATCCAGGACATCACGGAGGGCGAAGTCGAGATTCCCAAACTCCCCGGCGCCGGCACCGGTGATGATGGCGCGGCGGTGGAAGCGGATGCGCCGATCATCAAACTCGTGAATTCGCTCATCGTTGAAGCGTTCAAAATGCGTGCGTCCGACATCCATTTGGAACCGTTGTCGAAACGTTTTCGTGTGCGTTACCGGATTGACGGGATGTTGCACGAGATCAAAAGCCCGCCCAAACGTTTGCAGGCCGCGATCCTGAGCCGGTTGAAAATCCAATCCAACATGTCGATTTCCGAACACCGGATTCCGCAAGACGGACGTATTCAAACTTCGGTCGGCGGTAAAATGATCGACTTGCGCGTGTCCTGTCTGCCCACCAATCACGGGGAAAGTATCGTGATGCGTATTTTGGACAAGGAAGGTTTGCGTCTGGGCCTGCCAGAATTGGGATTTTTTACGGACGACCAACAAACGTTTGAGCGATTGATTGGATTGCCCGACGGGATATTGCTGGTGACCGGGCCGACCGGTTCTGGAAAGACCACGACGCTGTATTCGTGCCTGCATTTCATCAACCGGCCCGACCGCAAGATCATCACGGTGGAGGACCCGGTGGAATATCAACTGGCCGGCATCAACCAAGTGCAGGTGAATGAAGCGGTGGGGCTGACGTTTTCCATGGCGTTGCGCTCGATGCTCCGGCAGGCGCCCAACATCATCATGTTGGGGGAAATCCGCGATTTGGAAACCGCCACCATCGCCATCAACGCGTCGCTGACCGGTCACTTGGTTTTCTCCACGCTGCACACAAACGACGCGCCCAGCGCAGTGACACGTTTGATCGATATTGGCGTCAAGCCGTTTCTAGTCGCTTCTTCGACGCGCGCATTGATGGCGCAGCGACTGGTGCGGAAGGTTTGCAAGCGTTGCGCGGCGCCGTATCAACCGTCGGAGGCGGAGCTGCGCACGTTGAACATCGACCCCACGCAACTGGCCGAGGCCAAATTCCAAAAGGGCAAAGGGTGCGCCGATTGCTCCCAGACCGGATACCGTGGTCGATTCGGAATCTTTGAGATATTTGTTATTGATGATGAGGCCCGCAAATTGATTTATGAACGAGTTCCTTCCTCGGTCTTGCGCACGCGCGCCCGCGAAATGGGCATGCGCACGTTGCGCGAAGACGGCGTCCGCAAAATCCTGGCCGGACTGACCTCGCCCGATGAAGTCATTCGCGCGACGGTGGGCGACGTGGATTAGAAACCGCCGTGCCACTCATTCATTCAGGGCGATTGACAAATGTGCCTCGGAAGTCACAAATTCTCGCGTGCTTACATTCCCGTGTTAAGGTCTAATTAAAAACCTGAGTATGTCGTATTCGATGTCTGATCTGTTGCAGTTGGTGGTTTCCGAGGGTGCGTCTGATTTGCATTTGCGCGTCGGCGTGCCGCCTGTGATCCGGGTGCACGGGATTCTGCACCGCGTGGAGGGGCCGTTGCTGACGGCGGATGACACGGACGAATTGATGCGCAGCATCACCTCGGAGGACCACATCCAGCAGGTTCGGGAACGCGGTGGCGCCGACTTCGGTTTCGCTTTTGGCGACCTGGCACGCTTCCGCGTAAGTGTGTTCAAGGAGAAGGGACATTTCGGTTCGGTGTTGCGGCAGATTCCCAGCAAACTGCTGACGATGGAGCAGATTGGCCTGCCGCCATCGGCCAGGGAATTACTCTACAAACCGCGCGGCCTGGTGCTGGTGACCGGGCCGACCGGTTCCGGCAAAACGACCACGCTGGCGTCAATGATTGACATCATCAATCAGGAGCGCGACGAGGTGCATATCATCACCGTTGAAGACCCGATTGAATACTACCACACGCACAAGAAGGCCCTGGTCACGCAGCGGGAGGTGCACGTGGACGTGCCCAATTTTGCCGAAGCATTGCGCCGCGCGTTGCGCCAGGACCCCGACGTGATTCTGGTCGGCGAATTGCGCGATCTGGAAACGATGGAAGCAGCCATCACCGCCGCCGAAACCGGCCACTTGGTTTTCGGCACCCTGCACACGACGGGCGCGGCCAAGACGATTGACCGCATTGTGAATGCGTTTCCGGTCAACCAACAGGAGACCATTCGCATTCAGCTTTCCACGGTGTTGCAGGCGGTCATTTCGCAGTTGCTGATTCCGCGGATTGATAAACCGGGGCGCGTTGCCGTCTTTGAAATCATGATCAACACGCCCTCCATTGGCGCGCTGATTCGTGACAACAAAACGTTCCGGCTCAACTCGGACATTCAGACCGGCGCCAAATACGGCATGGTCACGCTGGACAGTTTTCTGATCGACAAATACATGCAGGGAATGATTGATCGGGAGGAAGTCGTGACCAAATCCCAGGATCCAGTCACCATTCAAGCCAAACTGCAGGAATTGGAATTGGCCGCGGCCACGGGTGCGGATGCCGAGGATAAGGGCAAGCCTCCAAAGTCGTAACTCAATTAGATTATGGCAGAAACCAATTCCGATCCTCTTTTGGCGCTGGTTCGCGAGCGCGAACTGATCGATGACTTGCAACTCGAGGAAGTCACGGCGGAGCACGCCCGGAGTGGCAAGCCCGTCAGCCAGATTTTGCAAGACTTTGAAATTCTGGATTTGCCGACGCAACTCCAGGTCATCGCTGATTATCTCGGCACGGAGGTGGTCACTCTCAATGAGCGGGACCTATCGCCGGAATTGTTGAAAGCCATCCCACCCGCCACGGCGCGGATGTATCAATGTTTGCCGGTGGCCCAGCACGGTTCGACGCTTCAGGTGGCTCTGGCGGATCCGCTGAACCCTGCCCGCCTGGATGAACTCCAGTTCATCATCAAGCGAGACACCCAGCTCGTCGTGGCCGATCCGGCGCAAATCGAGAAGGCCATCAACAAATGGTACGGCGAGGACAGTGAAAGCGTTTCTGATATTCTCAAGGAACTGGGCGCTGATGCCGACATTGCGAAGGAAGTCAACGAGGCGGTGGCCACGGACAACGTGGCCGAATTGAGTGAACTCGCCAATGACGTGCCAATCGTCCGGCTGGTGAATCTGGTTCTGGTGCAAGCGGTGCAGGACCGTGCCAGTGATATTCACTTTGAGCCGTTCGAGGATGAATTCAAAATCCGTTATCGCGTGGACGGCGCGCTTTATGAAATGGCGCCGCCGCCAAAGCACCTGGCCCTGCCGGTCATTTCGCGCCTGAAAGTCATGGCGAATATGAACATCTCCGAACGGCGCCTGCCACAGGACGGCCGCATCACGTTTCCCGTCGGCAACCGGATGATCGACATGCGTGTGTCCACCTTGCCGACGCAATTTGGTGAGTCGCTGGTGCTGCGCGTGCTGGATCGTTCCGCCGTCAACCTCGAAATCGAATCGCTCGGTTTTCCCAAGTATGTGCATGACTATGTGACCGAGGCGATTCAACGGCCCAACGGTATTTTTATCGTTACTGGTCCCACCGGTTGCGGCAAGACGACGACACTTTATTCGGCCTTGCGCAGAGTCAATACGATTGATTCCAAACTGCTGACCGCCGAGGATCCGGTGGAATACGACATCGAAGGCATCATGCAGGTCGCCATCAACGAAGCCGTGGGATTGACCTTCAGCAAGTGCTTGCGCTCGTTCTTGCGGCAGGACCCGGACGTGATCATGGTGGGTGAAATGCGCGACCTGGAAACGGCGCAGATTTCCATTCAGGCGTCGCTGACGGGTCACCTGGTATTGAGCACGCTGCACACCAATGATGCGCCGGGGGCGGTCACGCGGATGATCGACATGGGCGTCGAACCTTTTTTGATATCTTCGACGCTCATGGCGGTGCTCGGCCAGCGTTTGGTGCGCACCATCTGCAAGAACTGCCGCACGCCATTCGAGCCGACGGAAACCCAGTTGGCGCTCCTCAATCTTTCGCCGCATGATCTGGGCGACAAAGTGTTTTATTACGGTCGTGGTTGCGCCAATTGCAACGATTCCGGTTACAAGGGTCGCCGCGGCATTTTCGAATTGTTGACGATCAACGATGCCATTCGTGCCCTCATTAACGAACGCGCCCCCACCGTGGTGGTCCGGCAAAAGGCGGTAGAATTGGGCATGGTCACCTTGCGCGAAGATGGCTTGCGTGGCATCTTCGACGGAGATACAACCATTGAAGAAGTCGTGAAATACACCTGAGGAAAGGACCGGTTATGCCAAGATTTAATTATGTGGCCATGGATTCACGTGGCAAGGAAACCAAAGGGACGTTGGAAGTGGCCAACCAGAACGAGGCCATCGCGCGCGTCAAGGAGATGGGTTTCTTCCCCACCAAGATCATCGAAACCGACAAGGTAAAGGACAAGGGTGAAAAGAAGGCGAGGCCCGCCGCCAAGGCCGCCGGGAAAAAGGGTGGCTTTAACATCAACATCAAGATTCCCGGCCTGAGCGGCAAGGTGAAATCAAAGGTCCTGACCACGTTCACCCGCCAGTTGGCGACGCTGGTCGATGCGGGGTTGCCGTTGTTGCGCGGGTTGCGAGTGTTGCAGAAGCAGGAGAAGAATCCTACCCTCAAGGGTATCATTGGCGAGCTGGCATTGTCGATCGAAGGCGGCAGCACCTTTTCGGAAGGACTGGCTCAACACCCCAAAGTATTCAACCGACTTTACGTCAATATGGTCAAGGCCGGCGAAATGGGCGGCGTGCTGGAAGTGGTGTTGAACCGACTGTCTGAGTTCATGGAAAAGGCGCAGAAGATCAAAGGCAAGGTCATCGCGGCCATGTTTTATCCGGTCGCGGTCATGATTGTGGCGGTCGCGATCCTCGGTGTGTTGATGGTGTACGTGGTGCCCAAGTTCCAGGAGGTTTTCGAGGGCATGTTGGAAGGCTCAAAGTTGCCGGCTTTTACCCGGCTGGTTTTGGGGATCAGCACCGCCATCAAGGACCACATCATCGTTACGGCCGGTATCGTGGCGGGGTGCGTCATCGTTTTCCTCATAATCATCCGGACAAAAATCGGCCGGCGGATTTTTGACAAGGTGAAACTAAAAATGCCGGTGATCGGCCCGGTCATCAGCAAGGTCGCCATCTCCCGCTTCACTCGCACGCTGGGCACCCTGGTCAGCAGTGGCGTTCCCATTCTTCAGGCCTTGACGATTGTGAAGGAGACGGCTGGAAATGTGATTGTGGGCAATGCCGTTTCTGCGGTTCACGAAAGCGTGAAGGAAGGTGAAACCATCACGGCCCCGCTAGAAGCCTCCAACGTATTTCCCCCGATGGTCATCAGCATGGTGGACGTCGGTGAGCAAACCGGCGCGTTGCCGGAGATGTTGTTGAAAATAGCCGATAACTACGATGAAGAAGTGGACAATGCCGTCTCAGCCATGACCTCGCTCTTGGAACCGATCATGATTGTCTTCCTGGCAGTGATTGTGGGCAGCATTGTTATTGCAATGTTTCTGCCGCTGATCGAGTTGATGAACAGGGTTGGAGACTCGGGAGGCGAAAAGGGCGGCGATTAACACGAGCTGGTTTGGATTGGTTTTCACAGCCACCGGGTTCAGCTCGGTGGCTGTTTTTTATGAAAACTGCATTTTTGTCATTGACAGCCGAAAACGCCTCATGTAAATACAATGTAATTACATTGCATTGGCGTTTATATGACATCTAGCTCAATATGGAGTTCGATTGGAATAATCCGCCATTCAATTTGAATAGCTCTTTGACGCCGAAGGACATTGAAGAATCATTCGAAGATCCTTTTGCAGTGCGGTTATTACCGGATTCACCCCGATTCTCGGTTCAGGCGCGGTTTTTTAACCTGGGGACATCCGCCAGTGGCATTGGAATCTTCAGCGTTTATCGGACGAACGGCAAACAGTTGCGAATAATCGAAGCGCGTCCTTTTGAGCCTGAGGAGCGGTTCTTTTATCAGCGTAAAATGGAGCAGACGTTGTCGCAGTAAGACCGTGAATGGCGAACCAGAACAAGTAGTCGGGAATTGAATTAACATGAATGCAATCCTCGCATGGGAAGACGTGCCGATCTTCGATAGCGAGAAGGCCGAGTCGGATTTCTGGACGGAGAACCGGTTGGATGTGCGGTTGATGGAATCCGCCGTGGCAAGCGCGAGCGAGGTTTCGGAATCGGTGACCATTACGCTGCGGATCGATCCCCGGATGCTGGCGCGGATCAAACGGCTGGCGCGGTCACGCTACTTGAATTATCAGAGCATGATTAAACAATGGTTGAGCGAACGGATGGAGCAGGAATTCCGCGACCACTAAACTTAAATCGTCAGGATGAAAAACAATTCAAACCGTCGCGCGGCGCAGGCATTCACGCTGATCGAGCTACTCGTCGTCATCGCCATCATGGGGTTGCTGGCGGGTATGGTTGTGGCGCTGATGCCGCTTGCCACTGCTGGACCCAAGATCAAAAAAACCCAGGCCGAACGAGACGCCATCATCACCTCGATTGAGGCGTACAAGGCCAAAAAGGGATTTTACCCGCCCGACAATCCCACCAATGCAGCCTTGAACCAGCTCTATTACGAATTAGTCGGGACGACCAACAACGGCACTTTATTTGTGACGTTGAGCGGCAAAGACTCGATCCAATCGTCGGTCATGCAAGCCCAATTTGGGGTCGCGAATTTTAACAATTCGACCAAGGCCGCCAAGGGAAGTGATGATTTTGATGTCCAAAATTTTCATAAAAGCCTGAAACAAGAAATTCAGACCAAAGTAGTGCCACCGGGTGTGAGGATTCTCGTTGCGCCGGTGGACGGGCCGAACAGACAGCGAACCAACGCTTGGCGCTACGTCTCCTCCAATCCCACAAACAACCCCGGTTCCTTCGATCTGTGGGCGGACATCGTGGTCGGTGGAAAAACCAACCGCATTTCCAACTGGAGCAAAGATCCCATCATCATTGGAAACTGAAGCCACAACACCAACTCGAACCACTATGACGCTGATCACCAAACCCCGTGGAATTGTCCGCCGGTTGAGCGTGAATTGGTCGGAGCGCGCTTGGACACCGCGCATCATTGTGCGACCCGCCGCGCGTGTGACTGGTTGGTGGATGGATCGTTGTCGCTCACATTCTCCCTTGGTTCGACTGCCTCGGATTCGTGCCGGTCACTTGCAACCCTTCAACCTCAAATTTATGAAAAATTCATCACGACCCTTCTACATTGCGCCTCGCGGCTTCACCTTGATTGAACTGCTGGTGGTCATCAGCATCATCGGCATTCTGGCCGGCCTGTTGTTGCCGGTGCTGGCTGCGGCGAAGAAAAAGGCCCAGATTGCGCAAGCAAGAACGGAAATGCAGGGAATTGTCGCCGCCATCAACGCGTACGAAACTGCCTACAGCCGGTTTCCCGCCTCCAGTGATGCCGCGGCGGCGGTCGATCCCAACGATGGTCCTGATTTTACCTTCGGGACGGTCCTCCCCAACAAGGCCGTCTTAAAAGACAAGAAAGGCAGGGACCTTCCTCGCATTCAAAATCTGGCTGCGGCCAAGAAAAAGGATTATCAAAATTGCAACGCTGAAGTGATGGGCATTCTGCTGGATTTGGACAAGTACGGAAATGGCACGCCCACGGTGAACATCAACCACGTGAAGAATCCTCAACGCACTCAATTCCTGAACGTCAAGACGGTCAGCGATATCAAATCTCCCGGCATCGGCCCGGACGGAGTGTATCGTGATCCTTGGGGCGATCCGTACATCATCACCATCGACTTGAACTATGACAACAAAACGCGGGACGGCTTTTATGCGCTCGCAATCGTGTCGCAACTCAGCGGAAACACGGGCATCAACGGACTTTACAGCAGCACGGGCAACCGGAATGACTTCGAGGTCAACCTTTCGGTGATTGTCTGGTCGTTGGGACCAGATGGCAAAGCAGATCCCAATGTGAAGGCCGACCGTCTCGTGAACAAAGACAATGTCTTGAGTTGGAAATAAACTGGCCATGACCCGCTACCGCAACAACCAGCAGACCACCACGCCGCAGCGCGCGCCCCGCCGCGCGGCTCGGCGGTCGTTGGTTTTGTCGCTGCCTGGTGTGGGTTGTCGCCGTGGAATTCGCACAGCCTCAGCCTTCACTCTGATCGAGATGCTGGTGGTCATTGCGATCATCGGGATCTTGGCGGCGATCGGACTGCCAGCCATGAGAGGTTTCGGAAAATCCAATGCGCTCACAGCGGCTGTCCGGCAACTTCAGGATGACGTCAGTCTGGCCCGGCAACGCGCCATCAGCGGACACACGGACGTTTACCTCGTCTTCATCCCACCCAGCATCGCGAATTTTCCCATTGCCTCACTAACGGACGTGAACAACCGGAAGGTCTTCACGAATTTGGTCAGCGGCCAATACACCACCTATGCGCTGTTCTCCTCCCGCAGCGTGGGCGAACAACCGGGACGTTCCAACCCGCGTTATTTGACTCAATGGAAAGCACTGCCGGAAGGGATGTTCATCGCCGCGAGTAAGTTCGCCTTCTACAATTCCGCGATGCCGGATTACACCCGCGCGTATCCGACCAACCGGCCATTTCCATTTCCGCTCGCGACGAACAACACGACTCCATTGAACCTGCCCTATATCGGTTTTGACTATCAGGGCCGGTTGATCAGCGGACGGGACGAAATCATTCCCCTGGCGCGCGGCAGTATTCTTTATGACCGGAACCCCGACGGCAGCCTTGTAATCGGGCCGGCGGATGTGAAGGAGACCCCGCCCGGCAATTCCATCACCAGTTCCAATCAGATTCACATCGAGTGGCTGACCGGGCGCGCCCGTGTCGAAAGCCAGCCAGTCCAATGAAGTTTAATTTGTCATATTCGAAGCGACCCACCCCTTACCCCTCCCGGGAGGGGAAACCAAGGTCGTCCGCTTTCAGGAGTTGCTCCCCTCCTTGGGAGGGGTTGGGGGTGGGTTTTTGTCGCGAGACCGCCTTCACCATGATCGAAATTGCCCTTTGCCTGGCGATCATCGGCTTTGCGCTGGTGGCGATCATCGGGGTCCTGCCGACGGGCATGCAGGTGCAGAAGGACAATCGCGAGGAAACCATCATCAATCAGGACGCGACCTATTTGATCGAAGCCATTCGTGGCGGCGCGCATGGCTTGGATGATCTGACTAACTACGTGGATCTTATCCGACTTGTCACTGTGACTTTTCCTGCGGGCGCTCCCGTCACCCAGACCTTCACCTATACACGAACCAACGGGCCGCTGCTGCTCAATTCCGGGGAGCGGATCATCGGGCTGTTGAGCACGCCCAAGTATCAGTACACCGCCATCACCAACAACAAAGGCGATTTCAGCTACTCTGTCACCCGCAGCAACTATGTCACTGCTTACTTGCGGGCCATCAGCGGTTCGGCAGTGGAAAAAGCGACGAACGCGGACGCCCGCGCGTTTGCTTTCAGCTACCGTGTGACGCCGGAGATCATTCCCTACACGCCACCGGTTGTGATGCCGTCGAACTTCTGGCGATATGCGGAAAATCAGCAGACCAACCTTTATGAGCTGCGGCTCTTATTCCGCTGGCCGGTCCAGCCCAATGGGAACATCGGCAATGGCCGCCAGATATTCCGGACCACGGTCAGCAGCACGCTCACATCAACGAACATCGGGCAACCAGTCACCACCTTGTATTTCTTCGAACCGCGTTCTTACGCGCACGTGTTGCCATGACGATGAGAACTTGCAACTTCAACCGTTTGATTGATTCGAGGAACTGGCGTGCCTCGCGTCCTCGCGGCCAGCGCCCTTGCTGGCTGTCCAGCCTCGCTTTTTCACTCATCGAAATCATGGTTGTGGTTTCCTTGATGACGGTGATTGTTCTCGGTTTGATGGCGATGTTCGGCCAGACCCAACGCGCCTTCCGCAGCAGCATGACCCAGGTGGACGTGCTGGCTTCCGGTCGGGCGACGATGGATTTGCTGACGCGCGAGCTGGAGCGAATCACCCCATCCTATCTTGCCAACGTGACCAATTTTTACGTCCGCCGCAGCCCCTTCAATCTTCTGCTTCAGCCGCTGCCCGCCTCCAAAGAGACGCGGACGAATGTGGTGGATGAATTCTATTTTCTGTCCCGCGAGAACCAGCAGTGGTCGGGCATCGGCTATCTGGTCAGCCCGACAGGCGACGGCGTGGGCACGTTGTACCGCTTTTACATGACCAACTCTCCGGCCACGAGCATCACCAACCTCAGCTATAGTTTTCAACAACCCACCTCGTTCACAAATCTGAATCGCATTGCCGAAGGAGTCGTTCACTTCCGCGTGCGGGCTTACAACACGAATGGGTTTTTGATGTATGGCAGCACCAACGTGAACATAACTGTGCTGGCCGACCCCGTCGTCCCGGGTGAGATTCAATCCTACTTCCGCAGCAACGCGCTGCCCGCGTATGTGGAAGTGGAATTGGGAATTCTGGAGCAACGGACCTTGGAGCGGGCGCGTTCCATTCCGGATTTGACCGCGCGGCACTCTTTTCTCACAAACCACGTGGGCCAGGTCCACCTGTTCCGCCAGCGTGTCGCGGTGCGCAACGTTGATCCCACAGCTTACTAATGAAACGTAACTCGCAACAAGGCGTCGCCCTGGTCATCACCCTGATCCTGCTCTCGGTGATCACCTTCATGGCCGTCACCTTCCTCGCCGTGAGCCGGCGCGAACGTGTCGCCGTGACCACTCAATCCGATCAGACGGACGCCAAACTGGCGGCGGACGCGGCGCTCGAGCGGGCGAAGTCGGCGATGATCGTGCCGATCATGGCTTTTTCCAATGCCCAGTTGGTTCAACTACGTGTCTCCACCAATTTCATCAACCCGCTGGGTTTTGAATCGCCGCTGCCTCCCAACGGCAATCGTTTTACCAACGTCAACTACGACTTCTCAACGGCGAAAAGGAATCTCAAACCGCTTACCCCTGCTCAGATGGAGCAGAACATCGCCAACCTGCTCTACGACCCGCGCCCGCCGGTGTTCATCCGAACAAACCGCGCAAAGCCCGGCGTTTCCGATTTTCGTTTCTACCTCGATTTGAATCGCAACGGGCGTTTCGATCCCAGCGGCTTTTTGCCAGTCACCAATAATCTCGGACAACAGGTGCTTGACGCCAACGGTCGTGCCATCACCAACCTTTTCATTGGCGATCCGGAATGGGTCGGTGTATTGGAGCGGCCCGATTTTTCGCACTCCGCCACGAACAAGTTTATCGCACGCTGGGCCTACATTGTGTTGCCGGCGGGTGCCGCGCTCGATGTGAATTACATCCACAATCAGACGCTCGCCAACAAGAAACTGAAGGGGGGCGACGGTTTTGAGCGCAACCAGGGTTTTGGTTCCTGGGAAATAAATCTGGCTGCTTTCCTGCGCGACTTGAATACGAACTTTTGGACATACACCTACAACAAGCCTGTCGATCCCAATCTTGACAATCCCGGAACGGCCTTTGATGACGCGCGATCCTTTTTGAACTACCGTTACGCCGGCGGCCTTAACACCTTGAAGAGCGTGGCGAATTTGTTTGGTCCTGCTGCCGCAACCGCTTTTGCAAGAGACAGTATCGACGGCTACGCGGATGGGCCGCTCATGAAGACGGTCTATGCGCTTCGATATCCTCCGAATGACGATAATTCCGGAAACCCTTGGCCCGGTGCCGACAGCGTCCAGCATTATTTCACCACCCAGGAATTTTTTGTCCCGAACAAGACATCGCGCGATTTTACCAATCGCTTGTTAAACGCCAGCCAGGGTAGAAGCTCCTACGACCAGTACACCTATTACCGCCTGCTCTCGCAACTGACGACGGATTCCGCCCCGGACCCGGCGGACAAAATGAATCTGAACTATGACAATCTGGTTCAGCGAAATCCGATTTCGGGCACGCTCAGCGCGACGAATTTTATTCCGTGGCGGCCCATTGATTTCTTCACCAATGCGGCGAACCGGCTGTTGCAGTCGGTGAGCAACCTGGGGATTTTCAATTTGACGGTTACAAACATCCCAATTTATCCGACCAACTATTACACGCCGGCCGTGCATCGCCTCCTGCAACTGGCCGCGAACATGTACGACGCGACGACCAATCGCACATATCCAGGCGCAACGACGTATCCTTATCTGCCTTCAGTTTTCCGTCCGATTTTTCGAAAGGATGTTGCGGGCACAAATTTCAATATCTTCATTGCGGGTTATGTTGAGGAGGTCAACGCCCGATTGGTCACTGCGCCTCCCCCATACGTGGATTTGCGGAACAATGCGACAAATGCACCTATTCGCCCACTGGTTGGAAATCCCATTGACCCCAATGACCCAACGGAGCCAATGGTCTATGGTATCCCCTTGGTCATCGGCGCGAAGAAAGGCTTTCCCAATTTCAACGAGTTCGCCATGCAAAACGTCGTCCAAGTCACCCGCAAGCTGGAGTTGCGAAAGGACAAGGGAACCGAACGGCTGTCTGAAACGAATCAAATGTATGTAGTCGGCATCTCCAACGTCATCGGCGTCGAGGCGTGGAATTCCTACACCAATCCGTATCCGCGCGCCTTGGACATGTACGTGACGAATCAACTTTCCATCGTCATGACCAATGAATTTGCGGCCGTGCCCCCGCTCCGTTTCACCAATCTCACAATGGGGCAAATGCTGCGGCCTCCGAATAACTTTCCGATTCCCGCCAACAACTGGCAAGGCTTTGTCAACCCAGTATATCCGCAACAGTCCTTCCGCATACCGTTGCTGACGAACGTGGTTTTTTTGACGAACTCAGTCTATCGGCAAGGCCCGCCCAGCCAGTTTCTGCCGTTGACGGCTCCCTTTGAGCGCCGCGTGGGTTTCCCGGTTCCACAATGGGGATTGAGTGTGACCAATCGCCTGCTTTACATTCTCGTTGATCACGACACTCGTCGCATAGTGGACTATGTCGATTTGATCGGCCTGGATGACCACATAGACATAACCCGTGAACTCGTCGGTAGCTCTAATGTTCGGAATGAATCCAGCACCTTCGGTAATCAGTGGCGCACTAATCGGCTCAATAATCGCACCGACAAATTTGTGCCGACCGTCGGCATCATCAATCAAATCGAAGTTTCGGAGGGCAACCAGCCGGTGAGTTTGAACGACTGGAACAGCTTCAGCCTCCAAAACGTCAATGGCCAGGATAAAGACAAGGCCATCGATGGCTTTCGCGTGTTCATGGGTCTCTCGCCATTGCACTATCCAGGCACCGTCAACACGAACCTCATTCAACAGGCGCCATTCACACCCACTCGCAAGATTTACCATTATACTTCCCGTCAAGCCAACGACCCCTTGGTGCACTACACGTTGAGTGATTTGATCGGCACCAATGACAATAACTTCATCACGCCGCCCAATCAGCCCGTGGCGACGCTCAATGAACACAATCTTGCCAAGATAAACGATCAATACCAGCCGTGGGGCGGCAACCCGCTTCAGAGTCTCTCCCAGACCGGCACTGAGACGAACGCCTTCAATCTGGCGGTCAAGGACCCGCTCGTGAAAACGTCAAACGATTGGGACTTTCCGACCAACAAACTGCCGAACCTTGGCTGGCTTGGTCGCGTCCATCGCGGCACGCCCTGGCAGACGGTGTATTTGAAATCGGCCCTCGTGGGTCAGGCCGCCTGGCAGAAGTGGACCGGGAATTATTTTGATCCGCTGCGGACGGTGCCGGCGCAGGATTGGAACTTGCTCGACTATTTCACCGTGGCGCCCAACGACAACGCCAGTCGCGGCCAGATGTCGATCAACAATTCCGACATCGCGGGCTGGTCGGCCATCCTCAGTGGGGTCATCGTGCTAACCAACAGTTCGAAGCCAGACGATTTGAACCAGCCTCAACCCATCTTGAAATTTGACCCGCTGGTGATTGAACCGGCCGGCGTGGACGGCACCAACTCTCCGCTATGGAAAATTGTGGACGGCATTAACCGGGAGCGGAATCGGAAGGACAACAACGGCAATTTTGTTCACCCCGGCCAGACCTTCCAGCATGTGGGCGATTTTCTGGCCACGCCGGAACTGACGGTCGCTTCACCATTCTTGAACGTGACCAACAGTACCCAGTTGCGGAGGGGATTGAATGACGCCGTGTACGAACGCATTCCCCAGCAGGTTCTTTCTCTGCTCAAAGCCGGTGAGCCGCGGTTTGTGATTTATTCGTATGGCCAATCGCTGAAGCCAGCAGACCGCTCGATCGTTCAAAGCGGCCCGTTTAGCGGCATGAGCACAAACTACCAGATCACCGGCGAAACGGCCACGCGGACGGTGATCCGCATCGAAGGCGCGCCGAACAATCCTCGTGCTGTAATTGAAAGTTTCAACGTGCTGCCGCCGGATTGAGATTGTGGCTATGAAACGCTTAACTCCTGTTCACCTAATCGAGACCACCGCAAGCGTATGAAGTCAGAGTGTACATCCGCCCTCACCCCGGCCCTCTCCCCCAAGAGAGGGAGTTTCTGCTGGACGGCGTTTGGATTGTGTGGAGCGGCGAATGCAAAAGGCCGTCAGATTTTCTTGCTGACGGACGAAGCTCCACCCTCTCCTGGGGCACGGGGCCGGGGTGAGAATTCCTGGAAAGAGGATTTCGCGCGCTGGACCAATGAACCCACCCCTGACCCCTCCCAGGA
Organism: Verrucomicrobiota bacterium; assembly: GCA_016200005.1. Taxonomy (NCBI): domain Bacteria; kingdom Pseudomonadati; phylum Verrucomicrobiota; species Verrucomicrobiota bacterium. The sequence goes on from JACQFP010000013.1 coordinate 157,871, forward strand.
GGGGAGAGGGGCAACGTTTGATTGTTCCCCTCCTGGGAGGGGTCAGGGGGGGGGTCGGTGGCAGGTTCACGGGGAGGGCGAGCGTTCGTCATTAAATTCTGCATTTGTCCATAGGGTTGTTTAAGTTATGCGAATGCGACCGATGTGGTGGTTTTTGTTGGGCTTGATGTTGTTGGTGCTAGGCGCATACGTCTGGCATTTAAGCGACGAATGGCAGGTCCGGAAGAACCGCACGACTTCGCCCAATCTAAACGAACGCTCCACTTCACCAGCAAAGAGTGTCCGGCTTGACTCTACGAATGCCGCACAATCTCCGCGCCTGGGGCTGTTGAGCACTCCATCGAATC
>JACQFP010000014.1 GCA_016200005.1 Verrucomicrobiota bacterium
TGCGCTCGGCTCGCTACGCTCGCCTTCGCTCCGCCTCACCCCGGAGGGGTGGAGGCGGAGAGAAGAAAGACAATTTACAGAAAGACTTTTACACCGACGGAAGAGCCGTCCACCTGCGACATGGGGGGTACCCCCCGCTGGCAAGGGCGGGCGCATATCGTATCGTAAACACAGTGTTAAAAAACCAAAAACGTAGAAACAGAAAGTCAAAAATATAATGAAATCGAAAATAACCTATCCGCTCGCGCTGTTAGCAGCCACGGGCGCTTTGTTCATCACCAGCACGGCGCTGCACGCGACCGAGACGGATAACCGCATCGAGGCATCGGCCAAAAAGTCCCATGTATTCAAGACATACCTCCAGGGCGATTCGATTGCGCTTCACTCCAAGGATGGCGTTGTCACCTTGAAGGGAACGGTTGCGGAAAGTTCCCATAGATCCCTCGCCGAAGACACGGTGGAGAGTCTGCCTGGTGTCAAGAGCGTGGATAATCAACTGATAGTCAAAGGGGAAAGCCACGCCGAACATTCGGATGGCTGGGTGGGCGTGAAAGTGAAGTCCGCGCTGTTGTTTCATCGCAACGTGAGGGCCACCAAGACCGACGTGAACGTCCAGGACGGCATCGTCACGTTGAGCGGCGAGGCCAACAGCCAGGCCCAAAAGGAACTCACGACCGAATACGCCAAAGACGTGGAAGGCGTCAAAGACGTGAAGAACCAGATGACGGTCGTCAAGAACTCCAGCCCGCCGGATCGAACGATCGGCGAGAAGATTGATGACGCCTCCATCACCGCCCAGGTCAAGTCGTCGTTGATGTCGCATCGCTCGACCAGCGCCCTAAAGACGAAGGTCAAGACGACGGATGGCGTGGTCACGGTGAGCGGCAATGCCAAGAACGCCGCCGAAAAGAGCTTGGTCACCAAACTCGTCACCGACATTGACGGAGTGACCAGCGTGGTCAACAACATGACCCTCGAGGTCGCCAAGAATAACTAAACTGATGGATCGCTGTCGGCTGGCGCGCAACGCGCCAGCCCGCAGCGGTTCTTAAACCAATTGAAAGGAAACGTATGTTATACACGATTGCGGTAGTATTGATAATCCTGTGGCTGCTCGGACTGGTCACCGGCTACACGATAGGTTCGTTTATTCACATCCTGCTGGTCATTGCGGTCATCATGATACTCGTAAACCTCATTACGGGTCGCAAGCCACTGAGTTAAGAAGCTGCTAACCAAAGAAAGTAAACTGGAGATTCAATATGAACACAAAAACCATAGTGGCCGTCATTCTGATCGCTCTTGGCGTCGTGGTGCTCGCTTACTCGGGCATTACCTTTAAGACCCCGGGGAAACCGGTCGAGTTCCTCGGCATGCACATTGAGACCACCGACAGCCATTTCATCCCGCCGGTCGCTGGAGCACTCGCGCTCGTCGGCGGAATCGTGTTGCTGGTGGTCAGACCCAGGCGGGCTTGATGCACAGAGTCGAACGGGTGCCAGCATGAAAGGCCACCGGGATCCTCATCGGCGCGGTGCTCGTGGTGGTCGTCGTTCTAAAGGTAATGGGCTTGTGCTGATCGCCGCTGCGTCGTTGTCGTTCTGAAGTTCAATTGTTCATTCGAGTTTCATTTGACCGGTTGCTAATGCGATTGAACTTGCTAAACTGCCGGGCACGATATGGAACTGCGTCACCTGCGGGATTTCGTGGCCGTGGCAGAAAATCTGAGTTTTACCAAGGCCGCCGCAAAGCTGCATTTAGCGCAGCCCTCGCTCACGCGCCAAATCCATAACCTGGAGGAGGAGATCGGCGTGCGTCTCCTGAACCGTTCCAAAAGCCAGGTGGCCTTGACCGAGGAAGGGCGGGCTTTCCTCGTTGATGCCCGACGCGTGCTGGCGCTGGCCACGGAAAGTGTCCAGGCGGTGCAGCGTCTCAGCCGGGGCGAAACCGGCCAGTTGAACATTGCGTATTCGTCCAATTTTAGTTTCGAGCTGCTCCCCGAAACGCTCGGGGCCTTCCGCCTGGCCTTCCCACACACTGCGCTGAACATCTTCGACATGACGCCGGCGGAACAGTTTCGCGCCCTGGAAGCGCGCAAGATCGATCTGGGCTTTGTGGGGTTGCGTCCTCCAGCATCCACGAGGGGCTTGCAATGGGAAAGCATCGCCCGGCACAGAACGGTGGTGGTCCTGCCGGCAAAGCATCCGCTGGCCAGCAAGCGCCGGGTAAATCTCGGCGAGTTGAAAACGATGTTTTTCGTGGGCATGTCCGAGAAGACGCATCCGGGCTTTCGCGATTGGCTCTGCGAAACCTGCCAGCCGGCTGGGTTCACGCCGAGAATTCTGCAAGACGCCGAGTTGGAACCCGCGCTCATGACGTTCGTCGCCGAAGGTTTGGGCGTCACCCTGGCGCGCGAGCACATCAAAAACCTGCCCCAACCCGGAGTGGCCATCCGGCCATTGGCGTCGCCGGTCAAGACCGATTACTACATTGCCTGGAATCGGGATAACGATTCACGCGCCTTGCGACAATACATCGAGATCGTCAAAAGCCTCACCGCACCGTAGTGTCCTGAATTAAGCAGCGTGGAAGTCCACGGGTCTTTGGTCGGATTTGGGCATGACAGCGCGGCGTTGAACGTTCATAGTGGGGATGTGTTCAACCGACATCAGTCCAGCCAAAACAGGTGAAGATATGAAATTGAAGATAACGCGTGCGGTCGTGTGGGCTGCGGATGTCGAAGACCGTCCGGGTGGCTTGGCGGAAAAGCTTGGGGCACTCGCCCAGGTGGGCACAAATCTGGACTTCATTCTTGCGCGACGGGCACCCGAGTCACCCGGAATGGGAGTGGTGTTCGTAGCTCCCTTGAAGGGCGCGGCACAGATTAAAGCTGCCAACGACACTGGTTTCCTGAAGACTAAAATGATGCATGCCGTGCGTGTGGAGGGAGCGAACAGACCGGGTGTTAGCAGCGAAATTACAGGCGCAATCGCCTCAGCCGGCATCAGCTTGCGGGGCTGCTCCGCAACAGCGGTCGGCAAGCGGTTTGTCGGTTATCTCGCGCTAGACGGTGCAAAGGAAGCCGACAGAGCGATCCGGGTGCTTCGGCGATTGTCTTAGGTCAACAACTTCCCTGCTGTTACCGAAGTTCGAACTGTCCCGGCGCGCCTGTTTCGTTAGCCGATTTCGGCATCCGAATTCCCAATGTTGCTTTTCTGTTCTGCTCTGGAGGTTCTGGGAATCGCGCGCTTTGCGCAACGGAACGGGCTTGGTCGAGGGGGCCCGCTCACCATGTTGTTGCTGAACGAGCTTTGTGGCAGCGATCCGGTGCGGCAGGCAGAAGCAGAGGCAGCCGCTTGCAACGCCATCAGCGCCCGAATACGTTTCTGGGATGGCGTGCTCAAAGCCATAGAAGCCAACGTGTCCCCTCGGCATTTGTTGAGCCGCTCACGAATTGGCGGCTCTGCCCGATGAATGAACACCGAGATCGATTTCGCAGTCACCGAGACGCTGCTTTATCACGAGCAGACCAAGCATCATTTTCATCGCTATGCGCGGTCCGCCGGGTTCCTGGACTGGGCCAATCAGCCCAATCCCTTCCGCTTCTACGAAGGAGTGACCGCGGTCAGGCTTCCGTTGCTGCAAAAAGACCCCGCGAGCGAGCACCTGGCCTTGTATGAAAGGAGCCGTAACGCCTTCCAGGATTTTACCCGCGAAACCATCGGCGCTTTTCTTGAGTTATCACTCGGGCTTTCGGCGTGGAAATCCATTCCGGGAACCACCTGGGCTTTGCGGATGAATCCTTCCAGCGGCAATCTTCATCCGACCGAAGCCCACCTGATCCTGCCGGTGCTGCCCGGAGTCGCCGCGGGCGTCTTCCATTACAACTCTTTCCTGCACGCTCTGGAACCCAGAGCTCAAGTGCCCGAAACGCTGTGGCAGCAAATCAAAGAGCATCTGCACACGGATGGATTCCTTGTCGCCTTGACCAGCATCTTTTGGCGCGAAGCCTGGAAATACGGTGAACGGGCTTTTCGCTATTGCCAGCACGACGTTGGACATGCCATGGCGGCCCTCAGCTTCTCCGCCAATCTGCTCGGCTGGAGAGTCACCTGGCTGAATGCGGTGTCGGACGAGGAGATGGCGAGCTTGTTGGGCTTCGATCAAATCCACTGGCCGGAGTTCGAGTCGGAGCATACCGAGCTGCTGTGTTTCGTCCACCGCAGCGGGGAGCAGCGGATTCCGCGAGATTTGCCGTCAGAGATTGTATCGGAGTTTTCCGGGCTGGAGTTCCAGGGAACGCCAAATCAATTGAGCGAGGATCATGTGGATTGGGAAATTATTTCGCGCGTGGCGGAGGCAACGGCAAGACCCCAACGTTGTTTCTTCCTCTCCCCGCGAGGAACGAGTGGGGAGAGGATCGAGGAGAGTGGAATTCCTGATAAAAACGCGCCTCCTCTCCCCGGCCCTCTCCTCCATCCGATGGAGCAGAGGGGGTTGCCGGAAACAACACGCCCGTTTTACGCGCCGACGGCCCAATCTGCAATCCCTGCCGCACAAATCATTCGCCAAAGAAGGAGCGCGGTGGCCTTCGATGGGGTCACCAGCATCACTAAAAACCAGTTTTGCACCATGCTGGACAAGACCCTGCCCCGCGACGACGGCGCGCCGTTCGATCTCGGACTGACCGTCGCTTGCGTGCATCTGCTCTTGTTCGTCCACCGCGTCACGGGATTGGAGCCGGGCTTGTATTTCTTGCCGCGAGCGGAACGGGATTTGCCCGTCTTGCGGCAAAAGTGCCATCGCCATTTCCTCTGGCGTCCAGTGGAGGAAGCGCTTCCCTTGTATTTGCTCCAGGCCGGAGATTTTCAGAGCACCGCAACGTCGGTAAGCTGCCAGCAGTCCATTGCGGGCGACGGCGCTTTCTCTTTGGGCATGATCGCGCGGTTTCGGGAGGAACTTGAGACGGCTCCCTGCCGCTATCGCCATCTATTTTGGGAAACCGGCATGATCGGGCAGGTCCTCTACCTGGAAGCCGAAGCCCAGAGCGTGAGAGCAACCGGCATCGGCTGTTTCTTCGACGATCCCGTGCATGAATTGATGGGCCTGCCTGTGCGGGGCACGCAGACAGGCCTCGCGGACGACGCCTTCCAAAGCCTCTACCATTTCACCGTGGGCGGCCCTGTGGAAGACGCTCGGCTCGCGACCCTCGCAGCCTACCACCACTTGGAAGCATCAGTCCGTTAGCCCTCAAGCATGGAACATCGCATCTGCTTCGGACGGTCGCGCATCGTGTAAATCGTCTCGGTGGAGATCCCGTGTCACTCAGAATCTTGCTCGTAGGCGGTGACTGCCTTTGGTAAATTGCCTCCGCATGAACCGGCTGCTTTTCGGTGACAATCTAGGTTGGCTACGGAACAAGGAACTTTTTCCGGACGTCAGCGTTGACCTGGTTTATCTCGACCCGCCGTTCAATTCCAACGCGGATTACAACGTCCTGTTCCGCGAAGCTTCCGGCGAAGCCAGTCAGGCGCAATTCCAAGACGTCGAGAACACTTTCCTTTCAAACCTGAAAAACCTGAACCACTGAACAAAGGAGAAACTAATGGATGCAAAAAAACTCATCGAAATGCGGAAACTGGCTGAGAAATCTGTCGCTGAAATGCCAGATGGCGAGCTGAAGCTGAAAGCCTTTGAGGTCATCCTCAGCCATTTGCTTGCCCCAAGAGAACCAACACCGACTCAAGACGCTCCAGTATCGCCAAAAGTGAGCAGAAAGAAAGAAGCCGAAGCCGACGTTGATGACGAAACTGCCGCCGGTAGAATCCTGGTCCTTAAAGACGAAGGATTCTTCAAATCCCCAAAATCTAGCGGGCAGATTCGTGACGAGTTGCAGGCACACGGATGGCATTATCCGGCGACTTCCCTCAGTGGCGAGTTAATATCTCTGGTCCAACGGCGAAAGTTACGCCGACAGAAAGACAAAGTTGGAAATAAAAAGTTGTGGGTCTATACGAATCCCTAAAGGTTTCACGTGTCGAACGCTCGTTACGAGGAATTCGTCCGTAAGCTGGACGACATCATCAAAGCTCTCCGTGCCGCCAAGCGGAACAAGGTCAGCTTGGCATCTCACTCCTTTTATTCTATCAAGGTTCGAGGAGCGCTAGCCAGAGTTCGTAAAGCTTTCTTGGCCTTGCTGCGGGACTACCCACCGGAGCGCTATCCTCGGGTAGCTTTCCAACTCGCGACTATCGAGCCACTCATTCAGCGCATGACGACAATCTATCCAGCTCCGCCTGCCGAAATGCTCAAGCTCGCAGATGAAACCTCTTTCAAAGTGCAATCAGACTTAGCTGCTGAACTCGAAACTACCGAGACGCCAGCGAACTCGGCCACTATCGCCGTCTTCATCCCGAACGATTTAATCGAAGACCGGTTTCGCGTTCAGAAGAAAGTTTTATGGGAGATCAACCGTTGCTACGACAGCGCTTGCTACAATGCTTGCGCCGCAATGATACGCCGCCTGGTCGAATCATTGATCGTTCTTGCCTTTGAACATCACACCATTGCCGACAGAATCAAACGTGACGGTAACTATCTTGATTTTTCGGACTTGATTGGCAAAGCGAGTGCCGAGCCGACATTGGGACTGACTAGGAATACAAAACGGATTTTGCCCGAACTTAAATTCTTTGGCGACCTTGCTGTCCACAACCGTAACGCTTACGTCCGTAAAGAGGATTTAGACAAACTTCATCAAGCAACGCGTTCTGCAATCGAGGAACTTGCAAACAACCTTTAGTCGATCAGCATTGATGTCACTTATCTCGCCATCAACCTTATCAAGCGCCGTTTGAAAGATGCCTTTGGCGAGGAATTGCAATTTGAGGAAAAGGGCCAACCCACGGATTTCACCAGCGCGCAACGGCTGGCGGAACTGGACAAGTTCCAATTCCAACATTGGGCGCTCTCGCTCATTGACGCCCGCCCGCTCAAGGAAGGCGACGGCAAGGGCGCATATCGCGGCGTGGACGGCTTGCTGTATTTCTATGAGTCCAAGGACGAGCGGCGGCCACGGGCGTTTGAAACCTTCACTCGGCAATTTCTTCGTCGCGTCGGTGCCAAGTTTTGCGCCGGTGGCGATTTCGCTGGTGGCGTGGTCGAGGGTCATGGCTTGATTCGCAAGGCACGAAAGCGTTTTGACATTTGCCGCATCAGAGGCGCGAAAACCCACGGGCACACCCGATACACCCACCACGCCACGCGGGCGGAGAACGGAAACACGATGAGCTCCTGATTGCGCGCGACTCCGCGCAGGATGGCTTTCGCGGCCTGGCCTGGCTCGATCGCCCAGCGCCAGGGAAGTTGAGCCAGGTGATCTTCCTTCCGCACATTCCAGTACACGTTGCGCTCCCCGATGTCCGTCCGCACCAGACCGGGACACGCCACACTGACTTTCACGCCCAAGGCAGCGGCTTCCGCGCGCAATGCGGTCGAGAAACCAACGATGGCCCATTTCGTTGTGCTGTACGCCGTGAGAATGGGTGTCGGCATCAAACCGGTCACTGACGAAATATTCACGATGTGCCCAAAGCGTTGCCGCAACATCACGCGGTACGCCGCCATCGTGCCATGCACCACACCGAACAGGTTCACGTCCACCACGCGCCGGAAATCTTCGACGTTGCCATCGCGCAACTCGCCTACGATTGCGACCGCGGCGTTGTTGAACATGTAATCCAAACGCCCGTGAGACGTGACGACGGCAGTCACCAATCGCTCGGTGTCCGCTGCCTGCGACACGTCCGCTTGCACCGCTTCAGCGCGACCGCCTCTAGTTTGAATCGCAGCCGCCACCTCACGAGCGCGAGCAATGTCGATATCAGCCACAAAGACGTTCGCTTCAGCAGCCGCAAGCCGGTCGCACAACGCGCGCCCAATGCCCGACGCGCCGCCGGTTACGATAGCTGTACGATTTGCGAACTTGGTCACTGGGTATTGAATAGCGCGTCAATTCTCCTGCACACGGCCTCATTCATCTTGATGAGCGGCGGCCACGAGCGTTTGAAGCCTTCGCAAGGCAGCTTCTTCGTCGCGTCTATTCCAAGTTTGCCGCCGAAGATCAGCCGGTTCATTGCCGTGAGGATATTGCCGGGCGCCCCAGTTGACGAGGCGGAATATCAGCCTGCCGCAACCGAATCACTTTCAGTTTCGATTCATTCGACGGCGACACCTTTCAAAAGATGATCGGGCGCGTCCGCCCTCACCCCAGCCCTCGCGGCGTGGACGGCTTGCTGTATTTCTACGAGTCCAAGGATGAGCGGCGCAAAATCATCGTGGAGGTCAAAGGCGGCGACGTGGCGACGTTGCCCGGCGACGTGAACAACCAGAAGGCGGCGGGCGGAATTCTGCTCACGCTGGAAAAGCCCATCACGACGATGCGCTTGATATGTTTCATCGCTTGCTGCTCGCCGGTTGTTCCGCCTCGGCGGTCTTTCGGGACTTCAGCAAACACAGCAGCATCAGCACCGAGGCCGCCAGCATGAGAGTGATTAAACTCGCCGCGAACAGTTTTTCGGATTTGCCATCGAGGACCGCCAGCCAGCCGACGCTCGCCCGCCAAGCTAAGACGAGAGCCAGCAGGCCGGTGGTCGCCAATGCCGCAGGCAGGCTCCACCGGACGCCGCGCGCGCCCAGCACGCCCCAAACAATCGAGAGCGCGCCAAAGGTGCCGCCAGACATCAGCGCCGTCTTCGCTTTTTCCGGGTTGGACAAATAACCGAGCAGCCCCATGACAATGAGGAACGCGCCGTAAAGCATCAGATAACCAGCCGTCTTGGTGTTCATCGCATTAAGAGATTCTCTTGATTTCATTCACGCGGTCCAGCCGCCGTCACTTTGGGAATCGGCGTGTTGAATGGATGGGATTTCATAATAGATCTTTCTTGCTGGAGCGCCTTTGCCTCGTTTCATTCTTTATCCCCCAGCAGGACGGAGGCAAGGAGTAGTGGAACGGAGCAGTATAGCGGCCGTGCAGCAGGTCGCGAAAATCTCCGCTGCCGGGCGGCACGTGCCGAAAATCAATCACCTGGTAGTAAGTGCGGCGCATCCGACTCTGAACTGGTTCCGCCTGCAACTCGCGTATCGTCTGCAACCGCATTGGCCCATCGACCGGCTCCTCCACCAAAGCTTCGACTTCCACAGAGCGGGGTTTCGCCTTGGAGAGTTTGCGATGCTGCGCTCCCGAGTCGAACAGGTTGGTCAGCTTGATTTTGCCGACGACTTTACCCATGTCCAAAGAGTGCCCAATCCAAGCAGACGGCACAAGCACAGAATGAAGGCTCGGACATGTATTTCAAAAACAACCAAGCCTTCAGTGTTTCAATCACGCATTTACACGGAAATGATTTTCGGGTAAATTCACAGTGCCATGACCCGCTGGGCGTCAGTCTTGATTGCCGGATCAATGTGGGTCGCCGGGGGAAACCTGCGCGCGACGGAGGTTGGACTGATTAAAATCAATGGCGCGATTGGCCCCGCCACCGCCAGCTACATCTCCCGGGCGATTGATGTCGCGGCCGCGCGTAATGACGCCTGCCTCATCATCCAACTCGACACGCCCGGCGGCCTGCTCGATTCGACCAAGGACATCGTCCAGAAGTTTTACGCTTCGCCCGTGCCGACGGTCGTTTACGTGTCACCTTCCGGCGCGAGCGCGGGCAGCGCGGGCGCGTTCATCACGCTCGCGGCGGACGTGGCGGCGATGGCGCCGAATACCAGCATCGGTGCCGCGCATCCGGTTTCCATCGGCATGGGCGGCGACGTGGAAAAAATCGATGACGTGATGAAGAAAAAAATGGAGAACTACGCTTCCACCTTCATCGAATCCATTGCCGACCGCCGCCATCGCAACGTGGAGTGGGCCAGGTCCGCCGTGATCGACAGCAAGGCGACCACGGCCGAAAAAGCACTCGACCTCAACGTCATTGATCTCATCGCCAAAGACGTGCCCGACCTGCTCAAACAACTCGACGGGCGCACCGTTGGTGACAAGGCGCTGAACACCGCGAAAGCTGAAGTTTTTGAAATCCGCATGACCGCTGGAGAACGATTCTTTCAAGTGGTGTTGCGACCGGAAATGATGTTTGTGCTCATGCTTATGGTCATTTACGGGATCATCGGCGAATTAAGCAATCCGGGCGCGATCCTGCCGGGCGTCGTGGGCGCGATTGCATTGATCCTCGTGCTTTACATGTCGGCGATTCTGCCCGTGAACACGGCGGGGCTGGCGTTGATTGGCCTCGCGGTGGCGCTGTTCATCGTGGACGTGTTCACGCCGACGCATGGCATTTTGACGGGGGGCGGCATCATTTCGTTTTTCCTCGGCGCGCTGATGTTGTTCGACCGTAACGATCCCAGTTTCAGATTGTCCCTCGCTTACATCATCCCGGCGACGGTGCTGACGGCGGCGTTTTTCATTTTCATCGTGGGCGCGGGATTGCGCGCGCAATTCCGACCGGTTCAATCCGGCAAGGAAACGATGCTGGGCAAAACAGTCGGCGCGCTTTCGCGCATTGACGCGGGTGGCGGCAGGGTGTTTATCGAAGGCGAACACTGGAACGCCGTGAGCGAAACGCCCGTCGAGGCCGGCCAACCCGTCGAAGTCATCGGCATTGAGGGATTGACGTTGAAAGTGAAACCAAAAAACCAATGAAGGAGAAATTATGGACCTGTTGTTAAACCTGGCCACTAAACTCGGCCCCTGGGCGATTGTCTTGATTGTGCTCGCGGTGGTTGTGCTGCCGCAGTCCATCCGCATTCTGCGCGAATACGAACGCGGCGTCATTTTCCGGCTCGGCAAATTGCAGGGTGCGAAAGGGCCGGGACTCATCTTCCTCATTCCCATCGTGGACCGCATGGTGAGGATGGATTTGCGCGTGGTGACCATTGACGTGCCCAAACAGGAAATCATGACGCGCGACAACGTGCCGGCCACGGTCGATGCAGTGATTTATTTCCGCGTCGTTGATCCGAACGCGGCGGTGGTAAAGGTGGAAAATTTCTGGAAAGCGACTTCGCTCATCGCGCAGACGACCTTGCGCAGCGTGCTTGGCCAGTCACCGTTGGACGACCTGCTTTCGCAACGCGATATCATCAACCAAAAGTTGCAGGAAATCATTGATAAACAAACCGAGCCGTGGGGCATCAAAGTCACGGCGGTGGAAGTGAGGGAAGTGGCGTTGCCGGACAGCATGAAACGCGCAATGGCCAAACAAGCCGAGGCCGAACGCGAACGCCGCGCGAAAGTCGTGAACGCCGAAGGCGAATTTCAAGCCGCCGAGAAAATGGTGCAAGCCGCTGCGATGATCGCCAAAGAACCCATTGCGTTGCAATTGCGCTATCTCCAGACGATGCGGGAGATGGCGAGCGAACACAACACGACCACCTTCCTGCCGTTGCCGATTGATTTGTTCTCGGTGTTTTTGAAGAAATAAGAACGACCCCGCCATGTTGGCCAAATGGACTACCACCCGCCACACCGGACGCGGCCCGCACCATCCCAAACCCGCGCCCACGCCGCCGACGCCGTAAACCAATCGGTGAATAATTGACGCAAACTCGCAGCGGCCTTCGGAAACGGAGGCCGCTTTGTCCTGCTGGCCAACTTTAGTTGGATAACCGCCGAGGTGAGCATACAAGGTGGCAGGTTTTTGTTCGTTCAAGAGTTTCTCCGTCGGATCTGAGGATATCTTCATGATTTGGGGAGCACACGCGCCCCGCGTGTGGATTCCAGCGCCCCGCTGGAATCATCCGAAACGATTGAGCGAGGGCGCTCAATCGCGCAGACGAGGCGTCCGCGCTCCCCGGACGAAGAAACCATTCGGCGCAAAATCATCGTGCAGGTCAAAGGCGGCGGCGTGAAGCGCGGCGACGTGGCGACGTTGCTCGGCGACGTGAACAATCAGAAAGCGGCAGGCGGAATTCTCCTCACGCTGGAAAAGCCCACCAAACCGATGCGCGATGAAGCGGCGGACGCGGGCCGTTACGAATCAAGAGCTTCTGGCACGCCACGGATTATCCGAAAATCCAACTGCTGACGATTGAGGGTTTGTTGAACCGCAAGGAGCGCGTGGATGCGCCGCCGCAAATGAATCCCTTTGCCAAGGCGCCACGCGAAGCCAAGCCGGAGAAGCAGACCCAGCTTATTTGGAATCGTAAATCTCGTTTCCCGTCTCCGCAACCTCGCGGGGTTTTTCTTCCATCCTCTTTTTCATCGCCTCTTCCTCGGCGACCCACTGCTGAGAAGGGGTGTCTTGAATTCAGCTTCTCCGCTCCTCTAACGGCATCAGGTGCTCGCTATAGATTTAAGCTATGGCCGGCATACCAACAAAGTATTGGGAAGCTTTGACACAAGACGGCACAGTTAGATCGGTGGGAAAGGCGGAGCGCAAACAGCGAGATGAATTTGACCGCGGAAGACAGCCGGCCGCATCGGCGGCAGGATCAATGGGAGGTGGCGTCGGGGCGGTTAGACCCTGACGATCTGGCCAGGTTCGAAGGAGAGGGTGGCCCGGAAGCTCCTGAACACGCTGCGCCTGAACCGCAGGAATTAATTAATGAACCAAAGCAAAAACTGAAGTTATCATGTCACGATCTCTAAAATCTTTCGGCGACTTGTCTTTGAAAGTGGTCCCGGTGGACACTATCGACAACCGGGACGTTGCGTTACAGTTCCTGGCCTCGAGCCCGCAAGCGAGATCCCTCGCCGCGACGATTCCTTTTGAGCGGACCATGGAACGTCGCGGCGATCGTTTTGCGGAGACTCATGGATGGCGTCATGGAGGAATAAACGAATGATCGCCAGATGTTGAAGGACTGGTGAGCATAATTGAAACTGTAAATCATGAACCGCTGCATAACCGCAGCGGAAAGATCTATGAATGTATTACTGCAAAACAAAAGCACGTTGAATTATGTAAAGGGCCTTTCTGGTTGGACGACGAAACACGAGAACGCGCGCGTGTTTGAAACGGGGCTTGAGGCTCTTTTTTTCTGCTTCAACCGCCATATTACCAACATGCAGGTTCTGGGCGAATTTGCTGACGCGCGAATGAATTTCACTTTTCCGGTGAGTGACCTCAGGGGTGACTAATCCACAAACCCGGCCCGCCACGTTGAGGGCCAGGTCACGAACACCGCAAATGGAAATGGAATCATGAATACCTTAGCACATTGGAATCAGTTCAAAGTACTGGAAGCCCTGCGTAACAGTCTGGGCAGCCTTTTCGGCCGTCCCCAGGTCCCCAAGCCCGAGGGCCACGAGGAACCCTTGCGGGTGGCCGAATGGACCCCGCTGGTGGACATCAGCGAAGATGCCCAGGAGTACCTGATCAAAGCCGAGTTGCCCGAAGTGAGGAAAGAGGACGTGAAAATCACTATGGAAGAGGGCACGCTGACCATCTCGGGCGACCGCAAATACGAAAAGGCGGAAAACGGCAAGAAGTATCACCGCGTCGAACGCGCCTACGGCAGCTTTGGTCGCAGCTTCTCACTCCCCGATGACGCCAGTCCCGCCAAAGTCACCTCTGACTTCAAAGACGGCGTGCTCAAAGTGCATCTGGCCAAGAACAAGAAGGCCAGACCCCAGCAAGTCGAGGTCAGCGTCTCCTGACGGACAAAGCGCAGGGCCGGGCGAGTTCGCCCGGACCTTGCGCAAGGGCCGAAATTCAAACCACAAACAAAAATGAAAATGAAAAAATGCAAATGAAAACACAATCAATCAAAGATCAAAGCCTCACGAAGGTTGACCGCATGACTCCGTTCGCCTTTCAGGCCCCGGCAGCGCGGCAAGTGTCCCTGGCGGGCGACTTCAACAATTGGGACCCCAAAGCCGGGCCGATGCGCAGAGGCCCCGGCGGCGTGTGGCATTTGAGTGTGGCCCTCAAGCCGGGCCGTTACGAATACCGGTTCTTCGCGGACCAAGTGTGGTGCGACGATCCCGCCGCTCTGCAGAAGGCAGGGAATTCGCTGGGCACCGAAAACTGTGTGCGCATCGTCTGATCGGCACGCCGTTACGATCCATCCGCCGGGGGAGCCTGGCTCTCCCGGGCGGCGGCGGATACCACGCAAGGAAAGTCAGCAAAATGCAAAATAGAAAACAAGAACGTGAGAGTTAAGAGAGAACTGTTGCCCCGCCTATGCGCACACTGAAGCTCATTTTCCAGACAATCATCCAACTCGTCAAACAGGCCTGGTTGCTTTCCCAATCGGTCGTGATTGCCGTCCAGCAAAGACGGCGGCAGGTTGTTGTGAACGAACTTGAAGTCGAACGCCTCGACCGGATACGCAACCCGTCGAAATACCTTGGGAAGTGATTTTGTCCGTCGGACCGGGAACAAGAACTGCGTCCGCGAAAATAGACCATCATGAACTGACTGAATGAGGATTTAACCACTCGCGATGAAACAGAGATACAGCTTAGGCCACAGCATGAATTTCAAAGACTCGCTCTTCAAGAGTTCAGGAGACAGTTGAGGATGTCCTTCTGCCCGGGTTGCGTCCGGGACTGTGCCGCAGGCAGCGCCCTGGCGCCGACAAAGATCTCGAAGCAAATGGGTTAAGAGATCATTTGAGCCAGTTGGCGGGAGAGATGCTCGACCACAATAATTATATTCTCCACACGATCCGCGTTTTCAAGAACAACAGACCAATCAAACTTGAGATCTGGATTGAAATCGGAGCGACTAAAACGAACGGCCTATCCCATTCAGGCGGTGGCGGCGCGAATTTCGCGAATTAACGCGAAGGCGAGTGTATGGCAGAAGGCGTGCGTGCGGAATATTGAAGCGATGAACCGTTAGTCCAACGGGGCACGGTCCTGAGTCCAGATCGTCAAGTTTGTCAGGTCTCGCGGTCGCCGGGATAATACTCCAGCGAGTGCAAACCCCACCACGAACATCAAGAGGTTGCTGACCAATCCGGTGTAATAGGAGTCGAACCGGCTTTCCAGTACGCGGGAAAAACTGGCGGGAAGCCAGCCCAGCCCGGCGAACGAAATGACTGCCGAGAAGCCGGCGGCGAACACGATGCCCAACAGCACGGCTCGTTCATCGCCACGAGTGGTGAAGAAGCCGAGGAGATACAACCCCAGCAAGCCACCCGCGATGATGGACGTAAACTCGGTATAGAAATGCTGGAGCGTTCTGGCCTCCGAATGCGCCAGCACAATTGCACCGCCCAGCATGATGATCGAACTGCCCAGCGTGGTAAGCTTGGCCACGCGAACGTAGTGACCGTCGTTCCGGCCGGCGGCGAGGTGCCGCCGATAAATGTCCGTGACAATTACCGCGGAAATGGAATTCATCGCCGAGGACATGCTCGACATGGCCGCCGCCAGCACCGCCGCCACCACGATTCCGGAAAAGCCCGCGGGCAGTTGCGTCGTGACAAAGTAAGGCAGCACCTCCTCCGCCCGGCGCGCGCCCGACAACATGTCGGCGACTTGCGGGTCAGGAAAAATCTTGTAGAACACATATAAGCCGGTGCCGACAAACATGAAGTAGCCCCAGGTTGGCAGGCAGATCCAGCAACTGATCCACAGCGCCTGGCGCGCGTCGCGGGTGGATTTCGCCGCGCAGTATTTTTGCACCACCTCCTGGTTGGTTGTGTATTCGCCCAACCACTGGAAGACACCCACCAACACCAGCATCAGCACCGTCTTGTGGCTCAACGCGAAGTCCCATGGCGCGGGATGCAGCCGACCGTCCGCCGGGTCCAAGTCGCCCAGCATGAACTTGCCGTCATCGGAAGCCACCGAGATAAGCTGGCCCAACCCGCCGGGCAGTTTGAGCAGGATGACACCCAGGATCAGCAACCCGCCCGCCGTCAGAATCACGGATTGGACGAAGTCCGTCCAGATGACCGCTTCAATGCCGCCGACCACGGTGTAGTACGCCGTGATCGCGCCGCCCACCACGATGCACGACGTCACATTCCAACCGGTGATGTAATGCACCAGCAACGAAACCAGATATTGGATGAGGCTGATGCGCATCAGTTGCGCAATGATGAACACGCTCGCCCCATAAACCCGCACGCGCGGTCCGAAGCGGCTTTCAAGGTATTCAAATACGGACGTGATCCTCGCGCGGCGGAACATCGGCAGAAACCAGCGAGCCACAATGAACACCCCCACCGGCAGCGTCAGGCAGATGAGGTAGCGTAGATAAGCCGTTTTGAAAGCGTCCGCCGGATAGCCGACAAACGTGATGGAACTGATCGCCGCGCCGAACAGCGAGACGCCCAACAGCCAGCCGGGATACGCCCGTCCACCGACAAAGTATTGCTCCGTGGTGCGGCTGCGTCGGCGGAAATACCAACCCATGCCGGCCATCGCGGCGAAATAGAGTGCGATGACCGTGAAATCAATGGCGCGAATCTGGTTCATCGAATCAGAGTGATGAGCTTGTTGAGAAGGTCACCAACCTCAACCGGAACTTTGCAGTGGTTCTGGGAGCGCTCCCGACGAAGCCCTCTTCGCCAGGCCGCGCAGACCTTCAAGCATGCGGGGTCGGCTCAATGGGCGAACATCCCTCACGATTGCCTCACGCATGGCCTGGCCGCGTTCGGTCTGCTGCGGATACGACATGAACTGCAACTCAATGCCGAGTCGCTGTGCGGCGCGCAAGGCGATGAGCGGCCAGACCACGCCCAAGTCACCGATGATCGCCAGACTGCCCTCGTGTCGGGCGAAGCCGGACATCTCCATGCGGAACGGCACCTTGAACAACTTGGTCTTGGGCAGACCGGCCGCGATGGCTTCCTGCACGGCACCGCCTTCACGCTCAATCTGCCAGACCCGTTCAAGCGCCGGGTCGAGGTCGATGCGAATAAGGCTCTTGCCCGCCAGGCTGTAACTGAAATGTTCCTGCCAGGCCGACCACATGCCGTGACCGGTATAAGTCTCGAATGGTCCATCGTGAATCTCCTGAGTCAACGCTACGCCCGATTCGATGATCACATCGGCCTCGTCCAGCATCCGTGCGAGCCGCGTGGCGCGCTCGGTGAGGCTGAGGCTGTCGCCAATGCATAACCCGACCATGCCGCCGCCGATGAGTTGCGGGATGGTCACCAGAACCGGCAGATTCTGCTTTGCGCCGATGCCAATCATCGTGCGTTCGTCGGCGCCCAGCCCGGCAATTTCTTCGAACGACGCGCCGCGGCTCCGCGCGAGTGTCAGAATTTCATTCGAGAGATGCTCCAACCACAGGCCCATGGGATAGCCGAGGTTGCCCGCCGCTTTGATGAGGGTCTTGCCCGGCGCGGTCTTCAATTTTTCCATCAGTTGCTCGTCGATGGGCAGCGATTGCTTGATTTCGTTCAAGCTTTGGTCGTCGAGCAAAGTAAGTTCAAACTCGCCTCCGAGAGGCAGCAACTTCGACGGAACGCCGACCGCCGCACCCGAACACCGTTTGACTTTGTCCAGTGTCCCACCCATTTCGTGCGCCACCACCGCCGAGCTGGTGGTCACGGCATCGACGAGCCCGACGCGCATCAACTCCGCAATCAGCGTGGTCACACCTTCGTGCAGGTTCGGCCCGCTGCCGGTAACCACCGCCACCTTGCCGCCACGCTCTTTCGCCGCGACGATCTTATCCACGGTTTGCTGGACGCGCGCGCGCGTCACGTCGTCCAGGTCTTTTTCGAGGGCGATCAGAGCGTTGGTATCAATCGACATGGTTTCATCCTTACTTGATGGCATGGCTCAGTTCAATCCGCGCTCGTGTAGCATGGCCTCGGCGCGCGCTAAATCCTGCTCCGTATCCACGCTGAAACCGCAGAAGGCGTGATCACGGCACTTCGTCTCGATGACTCGCAGACGGAAGCCGTGCTCCAGCACCCGCAGTTGTTCGAGCGACTCGGTCACCTCCAGTGGAGTGGGCGGAAGGTGCGCAAGTTTTTGCAGAAAATCACCGCGATAAACGTAAAGCCCAACGTGTTCGTAAACCGCGTGCGCGCCGGCGTGGCGCGGGTTGGGGATCAGTGAGCGCGAGAAATAAAGCGCGTGGCCCGCCAGATCCACGACGACCTTGACCACAGCCGGGTCGGCGAGGTCCTCGGATCGGGCAATGGGATGCATCAGCGTCGCCATCGGCAACGCCGGATCATCGAGCAGCGGCTGCACCGCTTCGTCAATCATCACGGGATCGAGAAACGGCTGGTCGCCCTGGAGGTTGACGACGATATCCGCGTCCATCTGCCGCACCGCCTCCGCCAGACGATCCGTGCCGCTGGGATGTTTTGGTGAGGTCATGATCGCCTTTCCGCCGAACGCTTCGACGGCGCGCGCGATGCGTTCATCATCCGTCGCCACGCACACCGAGTCCAGACTGCGCGCGAGCAGCGCCCGCTCATGGACGCGCTGAACCATCGGCTTGCCAAGAATCAGCTTCAGCGCCTTGCCGGGCAATCGCGTCGAGCCGTAACGGGCGGGGATGATGCCAACGACTTTATGCGGCATGATGGCTCGTGGGTAGTGGACGCATGGTGTGTTACAATTTTCTCAAGTTCACGATGAGCCATCTTTCATTCTCCCCCCATTGACAGTCAAGCCAACGGATGATCGGTGAGGACACAAGCGGCTGTTTGGGTTGACCCGGCGTTCGCGCACCGTACTCTGCAAATGTTATGAATCACCAAAGACTTTTCCGTGTTTGGCCACCGATAATCCGTAGCGAGGAAATCTTTCCATCCACATGAATCGTTAGGCTCACAACTATCACCAGATATCGCACATGAATATCCCAGGACCTGGCGAAGTCACTAAACGCAATTTCAATGAGCACCACAGCAAGCTTATTTCAGGGTGACTGTGGACGTATCATGACTTGGGCGGGGTTGATCGCCTTGTGCTTGCCTTTATTGGCAGTGATTTCGAAGGCTTGAGGGACGGACTCGATTCCGGAGAGGACGTGCGTGATGGTCGGTTTCAATTGGATGCGACCGGTGGCAACCAGCCGGACGGTATGTTCGAGGTGCGCCTGGGTGCTGATGTCCGGAAACACGTAACGGAGACTGCGCTCGCGCAAGAGATCGACGTTCAGTTGCAACGGGCCGCCGAACCAGGAAACGCCCACGAGCTTCCCTCCAGAGCGCACCGCCTCAATCGCCTGGAGGAGTGTCTGGTGGCCGGCCAGTCCTTGTTTCGGACTGCCGCCCGCGCACTCGAAGACCACATCAGCGCCGTTTCCGCCGGTCAGTTCACGGATCGCCGGGATGACATCACAAGTGCGGGCGTTCAGGGCGTGGTCCGCGCCGAGTTCGCGGGAGACCTGACACACCTCGTCACGCACATCCACGGTGATGACCAAGCCCGCGCCACTGAGGCGCGCGACCTGCAAGCACTCCAGACCCATGCTGCCCTGACCGAGAATCACCACCGCGTCTCCAATTCGCAGTTGTGCCGTCTCCACCGCGACCACGCTGTCGCTCAGGGATTGCAGGCACGCCGCTTCGCTATCGGAGATCCGGTCGTCCACCTTCACGAGGGCAATCTCCGGCAGCGACGCCACTTCGGAGAAACAACCAGGTAGGTCGAATCCGATGACTGGGCCTTTGCGGCAGAGTTGGCTGCGCTCGGAGCGGCAGAGCGGGCACTCGCCGCAAGGCAGCTTGGCCCGCGCCGCGACACGGTCACCGGGACGAAACCGGCTCGCACCATTGGTTTCAAGAACGCGGGCGCAGAACTCGTGTCCAAAAAGCTGGACGGGAGCTTCAGTTTCAAGGCGGCGTTTGATGCGGTCGAAGGCCAGTGTCGGGATTCCGCACGCAAGTTGTGCTTCCGTGACGCTCGGCTGCACACAGAGCGGTTCAACCAAAACGATTCCCGGCGAACAGACGGGTTCGGGAACGTCGTCGAGCCGCATGTCGTTGAATCCGTAAAAACGCCAGGCTTTCATCGTTTGGTTTTCCGACGGACAAATTTTTGCAACGTGTGGCACGAGCGCGGTACCAAGCCGCGGTTGCCACCGGCCGACATGGTAACTTCCGCCACATAGATGTCACCGCGCGAATCGACACAGATTCCGTGCGGCGCGAAGAAGTCTCCCGGAGCACAGGGGTTTTCGCCGCCGCCCCAGCGCGCCTGGAGTTCGCCGTGCGTGTCGAAGATGCTCACCCGCCCGCCCGATGCGTTTGGCGTGGGATGTCGTCCTTCTCCCTCTCCCTGCGAAGCGGGGAGAGGGTCGGGGAGAGGGGTTCCACTTTGGTTTTCAACGGCCCTCCTCTCCCCATCCCTCTCCGCCCTCGAGAGAGGAGAGGGAGAAGTCACCGCTGAATCCCTCGGCGAGTTCCTCCCTTCAACCACAACGGGCCACATCCCCGCGCGAAAGCCCAACTCGGCGATGTACACATTCTCCGCACCGTCGATGAAGACCTGACATGGACGCGCGACATCGGTCCATTCGGAAAGGAACGTGCCGTCGGGCGCGAAGAGTTGGATGCGGCTGTTCTCGCGGTCGGCTACGTACACCGTCCCTTGCCGATCCACGGCGATACCGTGAGGCACGTGAAACTGGCCGGGGCCGTTCCCCGGCTCGCCACAAGAGAAGAGCAGCCGACCGCCGGGCGCGAACTTGTGCACTCTCGCGTTGCCGTAGCCATCGCTGATGTAAATATCTCCTTCAGGTGAAAGCGCCACGTTGGTCGGGTAATGGAACGGCGGCCCGACACGAAGGATGGTGCGGTAGTCCACACTGGTTGCGCCGGTGTCCGAGGGCTTGCCGCTCGTACCCAGCGTCAGCAACAGTCTGCCGTCGGGGGTAAACTTGCGGACGGTGTGGTCGAGGTCGTCGGTGCAATAGACGGCGTCGTCCGGCCCGATGAAAATCCCGTGAGGCCGGGCGAACAATCCCTCGCCCCATGAACGCAAGAACGTGCCGTCCCGGTTGAAGATCATGACGGGGTGCTCGCTTCGATTGAAGACATAGACACGATCCTGCGCGTCGGTGGCCACCGCCACCACTTCCGTCCAACTCCATCCACTCGGCAACTTCGCCCAGTGGTCATTGGCCTCGTAGCCAAATTCAAGACAAGACTTCGTTGCGGTCTTAACAGTCATGGCTTGTTTCTTACGCAGACAAGTTTTTCCTAGCCGCAGGAGGGAGCCAAGAAAGCAAACGCCTGTTGCGGCAACACAAGGACGATAAAAGAATAACGCCGCGCAAGGCGAGTGTAAGTTTTCAGCAGGCGATGACACATAACTTGCTCGGAATTGTAGCTGGAATTGAAGCTTGGTTTCTCTGGCGTTCTGCGGTAAGTTGGTGGCCATGAATGAATGCCTGACCGACTTGGACCTCTTGGAACTGTCTCAAGGTTCGCTCGCTTCGTTTGAGCAGCGGCTCGCGACGATTCCCAAACAACTCTGCGCGCCGTTTCATGAGGAGGCGCGCCAGCTCGAAATCGAATTGCTCACGGTTTACCGCGTGGTTGTCCTGTGTACAAAGCGCGAGGAGGACTTGGAGCGGGTGAGCAAATGGTGGGCAACGATGGTGCGGGTCTGCGACGACTTCGCCGTTCGATTGGGCGGGCTGGTGCAAGCGCACCCGGCGTGCGGAGCCGAGCAGTACTACGACCGGGTGCTGGAATTACGCAGCAAATGCCTTCGTCTCCAGAAGATGCACAGTTGAGCGGCGTTCCCACCGAATGCATCCCTCAACTGGCCGGTCTCTACGACCGCTTCGCAAATGCTCTCGATCCGTTCGCGCCGGAGCGAGATCTCTTTAATCCGCGTCACTCGTCATGACCAGTTTTCTCTACACGGCGCGGACAGCGTCTGGGGGCACTCTCACCGACCGAATCGAAGCCGAAAGCCTAGATGCTGCGCTTCTGGCTCTCGAACATGAAGGTCTTCGCGAAATCCTTTTTCACACCGATGAATTCGCCGAAGCAACTCTTGCGATGGCGAAAAAGGAAGTGTCTCCGCACCTTCTGACTCGACCAATAACACCTCAACAGGAACGTAAGTCTCGCCAACTGGGAGGGACGTGGGGGCTGATTTGGTTTGGCTGGAAGCGGGAATGGCATTACTGGTTTCCCTTGCTGTTATGGAACAGTTACAGCTTCTACCACGGTCGTCCATTCGGTGATTTTGCTTGGCTAGGCTTTGCTCTGAGTGGTCTGTTTCTTGTGGCATTTATATTCATGCGACTTCCCGGCATCGCGTACAACCAACTCATTGAGGCAACTGTGTGGCACCGCGGCCAGGCCGTTAAGCGTTGGGTTGAGCTTCTGCGCAGCTTCAAGCGATTTTTCAACGTCGGAGTTCCAGAAATGGAGTTGGATTGCCGTATAGCTACGGTTATGGCCAGGGATGGAGACTTGGATCGAGCTTTGGCAATTTTTCAGAAACACGAGGTCAATTCAGTCGGGAGAGCCTATTACTTCTGTCGCCAGGCGGAAATCTACGGTGCGGCCAAAGAATACCAGAAAATGGTTGAGTGTCGCTTGAAAGCTATGGAGGAGAGCCGCGGCGGTCAGAATGAGACTGTTGATTATGCACTCGGACTGGTCCGGCGACTCCACGATGCGACAGCGGCCCAACAGGTTTTGGCGCGCGTTTCTGAGCAGCGCTTAACCGACATCGGTCATGCCTATCTGCATTATTGTCGAGGCTTGATTGCGCTGGAGCAAAAGCATGCTTCCCTCGCAGAGTCCGAGTTTCGGGCTGCGCTCCTCAAGAACGCCGCCTACGAAATGAATCCATTGGCTTCGGGCATGTTGAAAGAAGTGAAGGCATTTTTGAGCATCGCCTTGGCCCAACAAGGTAATTTCGAAGAGGCGCGCAAGTTATTCGCGGACGCTTCCCCGTTACTGAATGCGCGAAGGGAAACGGAACTTCTGGCGCGTTGTGAATCTGCCTTGGGGATGCGATAACGTGACAGGTTTACCCATGTTGCCCGCTCACGTCGTCCAAGCTAAGAACGGCCCCACCGAAAACCTCCGTTGTCACGCAACTCGCCGCCAATGAGCGCAGTTCGTGTCGAAGACAACGCGAGGAATCCCATTCACGATTCGTGCAGGAGGTCGTCCACGAACGCTTCACGCTGAGCTTCAGACATTGCGTCCCAGTCCAGACCTTTTGCCTTCGCGAGCCGGCGCATGTCCTGTTCGCCCTCGCGGGCCGCGGTCTGCCACCACTGATCGCGCTCGGCATTGAGTTCCATTAGGACGCGCTGTTTGCTTTGTCGGGGAAGTTGCTTTACCAACTGGAGCACCTGTTCATCGGTCATGCTGATATTGTGACGCAGAATCGCCCTCGACTCAACCTTCCTTTTCGCGGCCTTTAAGGGTCCGCATCACTTCCCGGCCAACTGCGGATGAAACCCCTGGCTCTTGACGCGGATGCGGTAGAGGCTCTTGTCAATGGTAACGTAGAGCCGGTTGCTTTCGTCACCGATGCCGAATTCCACGTTGGCGGGGATGCCTTTCCAGTCCTCGAAAAGCCCGCTCTGGTTGGTCGGCCCGGTCGGAAGAAACGCCAACTCCTTGCCGGTGCGATCAATTACAAGAATGCCAGGACGGGCCAGGCTGCGGACAGCAATGTAGATATTTCCCTGCGTATCGACCCGCATGCCATCACCACCATTTTCCTTGCCGAAATCCACAAGAGTCTTGCGCGGTCCATTTACCTTTCCCTCGTTGTCGAGCGGAAAAGCATAAATCTTCATCGCCCCGCGCTTCGGTTCGGGATCGTTTGGGGAAAGCCGGTTGCCGCCGTTGTTGTGATCAATGAGATAAAGCGTCCGCTGGTCCGGGCTGAGGGCGAGGCCGTTTGGTTTCTCTACTTCGCGAGTGATCTCGATGACGCTCCCATCCTTCTCGATGCGATACACGGCCTCGATGGGCAATTCGCGCGGCTCGGTGCCACCGTAGCGAGGGTCGGTGAAATAGATTCTCCCTTTGAGGTCCACGCAAAGGTCGTTCGGGGAATTGAATCGCTTTCCCTGATAGCGATCAGCGACGACCACGCTCTGACCGGTCTTGAGATTCCAGCGCCTGATTGAACGGCTGCCTCCGTCGGCACCGTCAGCGGAGAGTATGTTTCCATTCTCGTCAAAGGTCAGCCCGTTTGACTTGCCAGAGTTGTCGGTGAACACGGTGGTCTTACGGGTCCGCGGGTCGAAACGGAGGATCATGCCGTTGTCTTTGCCGAAGGGCATGTCCGTGAAATAAATGCTACCGTCCGGCGCGACTGCGGGACCTTCGGTCAGGCCGCTGTTGAGTTTCACCTGTCGGGTGTGAACCAATTCCAGTTCGGCGTCCTTGGGGAAGATCGGATTCTCGGCCGGTTCAGCCACCGTTGCTGCAACGCTGGCCATCACCACCAGACAGCCAGTGAGAAGTGCGGGTGTAATTTGATTTGATTTGTTCATGCTAATATCTCCTTTACGATTCGAGCTTCGTTCACGCCGGTCAGTTTTTCTTTCAGCCCGTGCTCCTCGACAAACAGTTCGTCATGCCGCAACCCCATCAAGTGTAGCAGGGTGGCATGCCAGTCCGGAACGCTGACGCGATTCTCGACGGCAGCCAGGCCGAGTTCATCCGTCGAGCCATACGTCGTGCCGCCTCTCACGCCGCCACCGGCGAGCCAGGAACAAAAGGCGTTCTTGTTGTGATCGCGTCCGGCTTTTTTTTCGTCCTTGTCCGCAGGCAGTTGGGCGATGGGCAGCCGGCCAAACTCACCGCCCCAAATCACCAGCGTCTCTTCCAGCAGTCCGCGCTGCTTCAAATCCTGAAGCAGCGCGGCAATCGGCAGGTCGGTGCGATCGCAGGCGGCCTTCATATCTTTCGCCAGACCCGTGTGGTTGTCCCAGATTTGTGCGTTGATGTAGAGCTGCACAAAGCGGACGCCGCGCTCCACCAGTCTCCGGGCAAACAAGCAACGTCGGCCGTAGGAGTCGGTCGGCTCGCGACCGATTCCATACATCTCCAGTGTCTGCGGGCTTTCCTGGGAAATGTCCAAGGCGTCGGTTGCCGACACTTGCATGCGGGCGGCCAGTTCGTAACTGGCGATGCGGGCGTCGAGGTTTGGTTGGCCGGGCCGTTGCCGCTTGTGCAGGTGGTCGAGCCGGTTCAGCAGGTCGCGTTGCATCTGGACAATTTCCGGGGGATCGTCGGTTTCGGGCCGCAGGTTGAGAACCGGCGAACCGGTGGAGCGGAAACGCGTGCCCTGATAGAGCGGCGGCAGGAATCCCGCCTGCCAGTTCTCCACTCCGTTTACCGGCAATCCCAGTGGATCGTCGAGCACGACGTAGGCCGGGAGATTCTGGCACTCGCTCCCCAAGCCGTACACCACCCACGAGCCGAACGTCGGATGCCCGGTGATCATACTCCCGGTTTGAATAAGATACACCGCCGGCTCGTGCGTAATGTTCGTGGTGTAGAGGGAGCGAATGAGCGCGATTTTATCGACATGCCGCGTCAGGTGAGGCAGCGCGTCCGACACCCACATACCGCACTGGCCGTGCTGCGCAAACTTGAACGGACTGCGCATAAGCGCGCCGGCGTCCTTGATGTTCTCGATCTCGCCCGCAATCTTGCTGGAATACGGTTCGCCGTGGTGCGCGTCGAGGGCGGGCTTGGGATCGAACAAATCCATCTGGCTCGGACCACCATTCATGAACAGGTGGATCACGGACTTCGCCTTGGCCGGAATGTGCGGCGGCCGAGGACTTAAATCTGAAACGACTCGCTTCTCGTCCGCCAAAAGATTCTGACCGAACAGGTGCAAGAGGGCGGCGCCTTGAATGCCGGCGCCCACGTGTTTGAAGAAACTCCGTCGGGTGAGCGGTCGCGAATTTGTAAGCAAGGTTTCGATTCGCATGAGTTGCCTCAATCAATATACAGGAACACGGCTGAATTCATTACTGTGTGGCAGAGCGTCGTCAACGCCTTTCGTGTGGCTTCTACCTCGGATGGCTTGCCCGCAGTCGCCAAGTTCTTGGTCCATTGCTCCGTCAATCTCGTCAGCATTTGCAGACAGGCTTGTCTTTCCTCGGCGCTGGGAGGCCGGCTGAGTGAGGTCCAATAGATTCGTTGCACCTGCTGAGTCGGTTCATCTCCTGCAATACGAAGCACCTGATCCGCGAATTGTGCGGCCATCTCTCTCACCGCCGTGTCATTGAGAAGATGCAGGGCTTGCGGTGCGACCAGTGATTCACTCCGTTGCAAACAATTCGGATTCATGGCAGGCATATCGAAACTCTCCAGCAACGAAGGCGGCTGCTTGCGAAGCTGCTGCACATAGACGCTGCGGCGCTTACCGGACAAGACCAATCCATCCGGGCGCGCTTTGACCGGCTCGGCTGGACCAAAGCGAGTTTCATCAAGCTGGCCTGCGACCCACAGTAGCGAATCGCGCAG
Organism: Verrucomicrobiota bacterium; assembly: GCA_016200005.1. Classification (NCBI taxonomy): domain Bacteria; kingdom Pseudomonadati; phylum Verrucomicrobiota; species Verrucomicrobiota bacterium. The sequence continues at coordinate 26,422 of JACQFP010000014.1, forward strand.
TTCCTCCGCCTCCATCCGGCGCAGCGGCATCCGCGATAACAGACGATTGCCCGGATCGAACTGTTCCTGTCGCGGCGTGACTGTTGAGGATTGTCTATAGGTACTGGAGGTCATCATCAACCGGTGCATCGCTTTCACGCTCCAGCCTTGGCTGACAAATTCCCGGGCCAGCCAATCGAGGAGTTCCGGGTAGGTTGGCTTGTCTCCCATCTTTCCGAAATTGCCGAGACTGCGAACGAGGCCCTGACCAAAGTGGTGGCTCCAAATTCGATTGACCATAACTCGCGCGGTCAACGGATTATCGGGCTGAGTGAGCCAGCGTGCTAAGGCGAGACGCCGGCCAGTGGATGTCGCACCCGGCCAAGGCGGCTTGATCTCGAATGGCGTCCGGCCATCGGTCAGTACCGCGGGCACACCAGGCTGGACCGGCTGACCGGCGTTGAGGTAGTTACCCCGGCGATAGAGATACGTCTGGGAAGATGCTCCCCGATCCCAGAGGGCCATGATGCGCGGCTCGGGCTGCCGCCGGGCTTCGAGTTCCTTGATTTGCTTGTCGGTGTTGGTCGTTTGGGGAGCGGCCTTCAGCGCGGCTATCTTTTCTTGAATCTCGCCGTTGTGTTTTTGCCAACGTTGTCGTTCGGCAGTGGTGACGTAGGGCAGGTAGCGTTCGCCGAGTCCCGCGCTGACCGCGCCACCAAAGCCGTTAAGCTCCGGCTTGAGCCAGTCATGTTCGTCGTAGGCCCCTTTGAAAATCGCCAGCAGGCGGTAATAATCGCGCTGCGGAATCGGATCAAATTTGTGATTGTGACAACGGGCGCACTTGAACGTCAGGCCCATCACGCCCGAGCCGAGCACATCGATCGCATCGGCCATGACTTCGAGCCGGTCGGGGACGAAGCCGGTCAAGTTCGCCCACGTCGGGTCGGGGGGCCATGCGCAGGAAGGCGGTCGCGACCAGGTTGTCCTCGATCTCCTGAGTGATCTCCGTCGCGTGCTCGTAATCCGCCAACTCGTCGCCCGCGAGTTGTTCGAGAAGAAAGCGGTCGTACCGTTTGTCCGCGTTGAAAGAGCGAATCACGTAATCGCGGTAGCGCCAGGCGAAGGGTCGGGGAAGGTGCTGCTCGCGCCGCCCTTCGCAATCGGCGTAGCCAGCGACATCCAGCCAGTGTCTTCCCCAGCGCTCACCGTAACGTGGTGACGCGAGCAGCCGATCAATCAGCTTGTCGTAGGCGTCCGGGCTTTTGTCTCCTAGGAACGCTTCGGCATCGGACGGTTCCGGCGGTAATCCGGTCAAATCAAACGTAGCCCGGCGCAGCAGCACGAGACGATCTGCTTCGGGCGACAGCGACAAACCTTTCTCCTCCAACTTCTGGAGCACGAAGGCATCTATGGGATTGCGAACCCGGTTTGAATGCGACACGCGGGGAATCTCCACCGCTTGCGGTGGACGAAAAGACCAAAACTCCCGATCTTCTTTGTGGATGAGTGGATCAGCGAGTGTGCCCGCCACATCGGGTTCATCGGGAACTTCCGGCGCTCCAAGCTCAATCCAGCGGGTAAGCTTCTTGAGCTCGTCGGATTCCATCGGTTTTACCATTGCTTCGATCAGGCGCGGCTGGGGAGGGCACTCTCCGGCACGAACGCGTTTGAGCATCAGACTCTCCTCCGGCTTGCCGGGAATGAGGGCCGGCCCGGACTTGCCTCTGCGCATCATGGACGCGCGATTGCGCAAATCGAGTTCCCCTTCCTGCTTCCGCGCGCCGTGGCAAACCACGCAGCGCAGAAGCAGAATGGGTACGATGTCATGTTGCGTCACGTCGGGCTGGACTGAATTTGGTTCCGCCGCGATCAACATCTCGGCCAGGAACAAGAACGTAAGCGATGAAGACGCCCGAATCATAGTGGTCTCATTCACAACCGGAAAGATCCCAGTAGTGATAGGAGTAAGAGGGTGGTCGCGCTTGGTTTGTTTTCAAGTTATGAGCCATCATTCATTCTCCTCCCATTAACAGTCAAGCCTACGGACGAACGACGTTCAAGAAATGAAACTCCGCGCGAAAGCCACCACCTTTCGGACTGCATGCGTAGAGACCAACTAGCAGCGGCGCACCATCCTCGACGTGCAGATGCGCGATTCTCATCAAACTCCAGTCGGCCTGTGCGTCGGGGGCGAACTCAACGATGAAGTCCGAGGACTCCTTGCGAATCCGCAGGCAGACTTCATTCCGTTCGCACGGAAAATCCTGCACCGACCAGTCCGAGAAGCCGTGGTTTGTTACCACTACACCGAGTCTTGCCGGGCCTTGCGGTTCATATTCGACTGCGGTCTTCAACCAACACAACGGTCCGACCCGGATCATCAACCCGGCCTGGTCGTACTGGTGCGCCGGCTGAAAGCGCACTTTCGTGGTCATCGTGAAATCGCCGGTTATTTTGGTGAAGAGAAAGTGGCCGTTGTCCTTTCGGAATCCATAGTGAGTTTCCTGCCAGAAGTCGGTATCTGCGGCTGGTTGCACCACGAGCACGGGAAGCGACGATTCCACAGTCCAGACTGGTGGTGGATTCAGCCAGCGCAGCCGCGCATCCAGCGAGGGCTGATTGAAACGCTCGTCCAGGATGGTTTTTGATGGATCGTCCGGTCGCACTCCGAAAGAAAAGTTTTCTGGCTTAGCGACTGGGCGACCAGATGGTGGCGGTGATGTACCGTTCTGGTCCGCTCTTCGCGTCCCAAAAGTAATAGATGGTGACAACCTTTCCATCCGGGCGTTGCACGCTGCGCGGATAACCGAGATCGCGGCCGCCGCCGTCGTCGCGCAAGGTGATCGGCTCGTTCCAAATCTTGCCTGCGTCACTGCTGAGACGGGCGAACATTCCGAACGGTTTCGCCCGATGTCCATAGGTCAGACAAAGCCGGCCATCGGCGAGTTTGAGAAGATGCGGCGGATTTCCCTCCCCGGTGTTCGCTACCGGGTCGTCAAGTTGCGACCATGATGCACCGTTGTCCGAAGACTTCCATGCCTCGATCCATGCTTTTCGTTTGCCTTCCTCGGCGCCGCGACGAATCGTGGTCAGAAGTTCGCGGTCGGAAAGGCGCACGGTCGAGGGCATGATCGAATATCCCTTTGGCTCTGGCCCAATGTAGGAAACAAACTGCCACGATTTTCCACCGTCGGTGGTTCGGCCGCAGATCGGCCGCCCTTCGCGGTTGTTCGTTTTGGACGCAGTCAGAAAGACCATGCAATCCTGTTTAACGTTGATGAGGTAATCGGTGCGCGCGGCGATTCCTTTCTGATCGAACAAGGGCAGGCGAAACGGACCTTTCCAACTGTGACCACGGTCGTAGGAATAGTAGAAGCGCGAGATGCCGGTATCGACGCCGGCCATCCGACACGTCATGGCAAAGTCTGGATGGGTGAAATCGATTCCGCCCGGACACTCCACCGGCTCTGGTTCGGTGAATTCGGCCGACACGGTGCCATGACGCATTCCCGCAGTGCCAACCAACACGTGCTGCTTCGCCGGATGTTCGATGGACCAAGTCCTGCCGCCATCCAGACTGCGGGCGAGTACGTGTTCTTCCGGTTTCTCGCGATCAATGTTGTGTCGCTCAGGGCCGAGATCCTTATAATAGCCGGTGCTGAAGCCGACGAGGATCTCATTTCCCCACGACCAGATGCCGTGGTTGGCCGGCCAGCCGCCGAAGCGGCCAGGTTCACGATAGACCATCACGTGTTCGACTGCAGGGGATTTGGTTTGCGCGTCGGCGTTGGTGGTGGCGATTGCGGACAGAACCAGCAACAAAGCGCGCGTCGGAGATTTTCTCAAGAACGGCATCGCTGGCTGAACTCTTGGCTAGGAGCGGGCGGCTTGGCGCTGCTGTCGGCGCAGCGTTCTAAGGTGGGCGTAGCCGACCAGTTTCCGCCGCCGCTCATCCCAGAGCCGAAACGTGAAGGATTTGAAACTGGAGAACAACGTCACGGGCTTCACAGATTGAAACAGCGGCTCGGCCTTATGACATTTTTCCAGATGATAATTCGGAATGCGCGGGCTTAGGTGATGGATGTGGTGGAACCCGATGTTGCCCGAGAACCATTGCAGCAGCTTGGGCAGTTTGTAAAAGGAACTGCCTTGCAAAGCCGCCTTCGCGTAATCCCATTCCTCGCCGCGTTCCCAATAGACTCCATCGAACTGATGCTGCACATAAAACAACCACACGCCCGCCGAACCTGCCACCATCAAAACCGTCAACTGAATGATCAGGTACGCCTTGAGACCGAAAATCCAGATCAACCCCACGGCCATCAAGCCCACCGCCAGATTCGTCAGATACACCGAATAACGCTCACGGATCGGCGCCTTGGGTTTGGGAATCCGGTTGATTCCCAGAAACAGAACCATTGGTGCGATGACAAACAACACCACCGGGTTGCGCGCCAGCCGATACGCGAACCGCCGCCAGCGCGATGACTCCAGATATTCCTGCACCGTCAACGTCCAGATATCGCCCGTGCCGCGCCGGTCCAAATCGCCCGAACTGGAATGGTGGATGGCATGTTCCCAGCGCCAATGATAATACGGCGTGAACGTCAACACCCCGGTGATCGCACCGAGAATGTGATTGGCCTTCTGCGACTTGAAAAATGAACCATGCCCGCAGTCGTGGTGAATGATGAACAGTCGCACCATGAATCCGCCCGCCAGGATGGCCAGCGGGATCACGAGCCAGTAGGACACCGCCAGACAGAGGTACATCAGATACCAGAGGGCGGCATACGGCACGAGCGTGTTGACGATTTGCCAGACGCCGCGAGAGATCGACGGCTTCTGGTAGCGAGCCACTATCTGTTTCCACGCCGAAGTGTTTGTCTGGCCTTCGCTTTTCTTTGAAAGTGAATCCTTCATCATAATTTTGTGTTCTTCAGAATCATCTCGCCCCTTGCAGCCTGGGCCGCGGTTACTCCAAGGAGCGAGCAGATCGGAGTCCGTTCCTGGAAGCGTGCCGTCTGGGTGAGGCTACATCCGAATCGTGAACAGAGCAACACCCAAAGACAAGCAATCTTTTGAATCGATTTGTCCTCAATCGCGGTTTGCAACTGCAAACGTCCCTGCTACAAGTCTTCCGCCCTTTTACCAGGTACGCTTTCGGGCACATTCCCAAAATCAGGACAACGGGTGCACACAAAAATCGGGAGCTCAAAATCTGATGCCTACCTGACCGAAGAATCCTGCAAATTCCCTCAGCAGCGGGGGGGTGACTCCCAGATATCGGGTCCGCAAGTGGCAGTTGACACCGCTCCGATCTTCAACTGCTTCGTAAAATCTCGTTGTCAGATACTTGGTAAATGGCAGCACTTCCGGTCGATGATTTGATTTCAACATCTCCGCCGGGCCTAGCCGCACAATACCGGCCGCAACCAACCTCCAAGGAGCGAGGGCCACCGAGGTCAAACCCTGTTTTTGAGCGTCGAGCGTGCGCTTAATACGACCTGTCCGAAAGCCGCCCGGCGTGATAGCTCATCCAGTGAAGGTCCTTGTCTCCGCGGGCGACCACCGTCGCCGTCACACCGTTAAAAGTGGTATCCACTTTCTTGGCGCGCGCGGTGTTGAGCGAAGCAGACCAAAATAAATTCACCGGTCTTCTTGATGTGCTTGTAAAGGGCGTCCCAAGGCCCGGATTCCGCATTGCCTTCGCCAACCCCGATGTTGCCGGAGATGCTCCGAACCCGTTCGGTCCAACCCCGGCTGCGCTGCACGTTGCTCACGTACTTGTCGGCGGGGCATTTGAAAACATTCCGGTTCTTCCCCAAGTAGTTTCCCAGTTTCGCATACTTGTCGTCGGTCAGAAAAAGGAGGTTCGTGTTGTCGCTGGAAGTGCTCCAGTCCAGCCACCCCACCACCCACGGCGCCGCCCTCGGGTCCGAGGCAATTGATCCCCCGGCGGCTGCGCCGCCATGATAACTCATGACGATGCGGTCGCTGTTGTCGCCGAGGTACATCTGCCAGGCCAGCATGATCTGCCGGGTGTTGTTCATGCACATGATGGCTTGAGCCTTGATTTTTGCCTGGGCCAACGCCGGCAGCA
>JACQFP010000015.1 GCA_016200005.1 Verrucomicrobiota bacterium
AAGCTGGTTCCAGTGGAACTGGCCTTCCCAGAAGTTTGTGTTCGCTCCACCGGAATAATCTGTCCTGCTTGCAGCCCCAGGCCCGTTGGTGTCACCACCGTAATTAAGGATCAGCAGAAAACCGTGCGCGCCGAATCCTTCCGTATAACCTCCATTATCAGCGCCGGCGGTCCCTGGTGGGACCCAGTCATTTTGGGGATTTTTGTTGAAGTCCGGAGGAAGAATGAAGGAGTCTTCGCTAATGTAATGAGCCAGGTTCCCTCCGTTTTCGTACATAGTGAATCGCATGTACAGGTAGTAGTCGCCTGTCGCCGCGAACTGCACCTTATAGTTGACGAAATCCGAGAATCGACCGAACGAAGGACTTTGTGTGAACAACGCACCCTTCCCAGATGCCGTCGTGTTGGTTCCGAGTATGGACTCGCCGTAGAATGCAACATTGGTGCTCACCGTCGTGACGGCCGCAAATCCCGCGGTGAGATTACGATTTGACTTGGCTACAAAGTTCTCAGTTTCCATCACCAGGAAGGGATAATTGTTGGTCGGGGTCACGACCGTGTTTTCCGGCTGCTGGACCGCCACCTTATTAACAAAGAGATCATCGAGTTGCTGCTGCGTATAGTCGTTCAGCAGGTTCGTGTGCGTGCTGAACAGCCACTGATCAATCGTCACGCCCTGTTCACGGTACGCGATGGTGAAATCCTGCGGAACCCCGACCATGGCCGGCGTGACCACATAGTGGAAGGGATTGCCGGCCCGCGGAGTGCCGTCCGCATTGGTGATGGCGCCACTGAGGAACGAGCTTACAAAAAGCTGGTTCCAGTGGAACTGGCCTTCCCAGAAGTTTGTGTTCGCTCCACCGGAATAATCTGTCCTGCTTGCAGCCCCAGGCCCGTTGGTGTCACCACCGTAATTAAGGTCGCTAAGATAACTACCCAGGTTCGAGCCATTCTCGAACATCGTAAAGCGCATATACATGTAGTAGTCGCCCGGCTGCGAGAACACCACCTGATAAGTCACCTTATCAGCGAATCGGCCAAATAATGGGCCGAATGTGCCCAGCGCACCTTGCAAGGATGCCGTCGTATTGGTTGCCAAAATCGCATTGGTATAGCCCCCGCTGAAGTTCGTGCCGTCGTTGTAAACCTTGACAAAGCCAGTCGGCGGATCTGTTACCAGCGTCTTGGAATTGTCGAAAAAGCTCTCGCCTTCCATGGACAGGAAGTAAAAGGCGTTACTGCCTGACCCCACTTTGTTACACGGGTTCTGCACGCTGGGCGCCCCGAACTCCGGTACCTGAGCATTGGCTGCAAACTGGGCGGACGTGACCATGATCACGCCCGCAACGAAACCGGTTATTTGAGTTAGGATAGATTTTTTCATAACTGTCTTTGTGGACTACTTCTGGTATAGGTTTGTTCGTACTTACAAAGCACGATAGCACGGGGCTGATGGGCGCAGTTAATCGCGTCACGTGGTAACTGTCAAGGGTTATTTCAAAATGGATTGTCAGCTTTTTTAACAGTCGAACAGTCGCCTTTCAGTTGGTTTTTGTTTGCTGGGTCGGTGAGAAGTGCGTACTTTATCCCCTTATAGGCTGGAATAAATTGGTATCCATCTGCGCTGATCTGATTAATGTGAGAATTTATTTGCGTCATTTGGAAGCATTGGTTGTCGGTTGCTTCGCGGGCGCTTTTGCAGTTGCGCACGGTGCGGAAGCGATTAGCGAGACAACACTGGCAGCTTCCAAAAAGGCGCATTGGGCGTATATCAAACCCATCCACCCCGAACCGCCGACGGTCAGAAATAATATATGGCCCCGCAATCCGATTGATTTCTTCATCCTAGCCCGACTCGAAAAGGAAAGGCTATCTCCCGCCAGAGAAGCTGAGCGCGCCGTGTTGATTCGCCGGTTGAGTCTCGATTTGACCGGCCTGCCACCTACGGTTGTCGAAGTGGAGGCGTTTGAAAAAGACCGCAGTCCGCGAGCTTACGACAACTTGGTGGACCGATTGCTCGCCTCGCCACACTACGGCGAGCGGATGGCGCGGTTGTGGCTTGACCTCGCGCGTTATGCGGATTCCAACGGCTATCACATCGATACCCGGCGTTCAATGTGGCCGTACCGCGATTGGGTGATCCAGGCGTTCAACCAGAACATGCCGTTCGATGAATTCACGATCGAGCAACTCGCCGGAGACCTGTTGCCGAACGCCACGACGGACCAGAAAATCGCCACGGGCTTTCATCGCAACACGATGTTCAATGAAGAGGGCGGCATCGACCCCGAGGAATTTCGTGTCGCCGCCGTCATTGACCGCGTGAACACAACGGCTATGGTCTGGCTGGGAACGACACTGGGTTGCGCCCAATGTCACAATCACAAATACGACCCGTTCACCCAAAAGGAGTACTACCAGTTCTACGCGATCTTCAACAACACGATGGAAACCGGCGGCGGCACGGGTGCCAGCCAGTCGCCGCTGCTGGAATTTCCGACGCAGGAACAAGAAACCAAGTTGAAGGAACTTCGTTCCAAGATCGCTGAATTGGAAACCAACCTGAAGACCGCAACGAACGAACCGTCGGGAGACACCAATAAACTTTCCAAACTGAAAGACCAGATTGCCGACTCTAAGAAATCCGAGAAGGAATTGGTCAGGCAGGTCAAGAGCACGCTGGTGTTGCAGGAAAAAGCCGAGCCGCGACCGACCAAAATCCAGATTCGCGGGAATTTCCTCAATGTAGGCGACACGGTTTCGCCAGGCTTTCCCGCCGTGCTCAATCCAGCGCCTGCTGACGCGCCCATCAACCGTTTGACGCTTGCCCGCTGGCTGGTCCGCCCGGAAAATCCGCTGACCGCGCGCGTCATCGTGAACCGTTTCTGGGAACTTCACTTCGGCACCGGATTGGTGAAAACAATGGAAGATTTCGGAAGTCAAGGCGAGCGTCCGTCGCACCCCGAACTGCTCGATTGGCTGGCGACGGAATTCATTCGCCTTGGTTGGGATATGAAGGCGTTGCACAAACTGATCGTCACTTCGGCGGCGTATCGTCAGTCAAGCCGGGTTGATGCGAGAAAGCTGGAACTGGATCCGTTCAATCGCTTGTTGTCGCGCGGGCCACGGTTTCGGATGGAGGCGGAGATGATTCGCGACAGCGCACTCGCGATCAGCGGTCTGTTGAATCAAAGAATCGGCGGGCCAAGTGTGTTCCCTTTTCAGCCGCCGGGACTTTGGACCGAAATCGGCAACAAGGATTACGGCATTGGCGATTGGGTCGTGAGTCAGGGCGACGAGCTATACCGGCGCGGGATTTATACATTCTGGCGACGCTCGATTCCTTATCCGGCGTTCGTCGGCTTTGATGCCCCGAGCCGGCAACAATGCACGGCGCATCGGGCGCGTTCCAACACGCCACTCCAGGCATTGACGACCCTCAACGATCCGTCTTTCTTCGAAGCTGCGCGCGCGCTGGCGCAACGTTTGATCAACGAAGGTGGAAGCGATGTTGGAGCACGCGTGACTTACGGTTTCCGGCTTTGCCTCTCGCGTTCGCCAACCGCGAAGGAGCGCACTCGTTTGTGCACGCTACTTGAACAGCAACTGGCAAACTTCAAAGCTGATAGTAAAGCCGCGGAAACACTGGCGAAGTATGGTCATGCCCCGGTGCCGGCAGGTTTGGATGCGAGTGAGCTGGCGGCGTGGACGATTGTGGCGAATGTGCTTTTGAATCTGGATGAGACGATTACGAAGGGATGAAACACCAAAATACCCAAGTACCCAAATACGCAAGGAGTCTCATACACTGCAACTCGCTGTGTTGGGTGTTTGGGTGTTTTGGTGTTTGGGTACTTAAAGCGCTATGAGGACGCCATCTGCCATGACCGGCAAACATTGCTCCGACTACGCCAAGCTGATCACCCGCCGGCATTTCTTCGCCAAAAGCGCCACAGGCATTGGCACCATCGCGCTGGCGTCGCTCTTGAACGAGAAGCTATTCGCCACGACTCACAAACCGGCTCCGCACGATCCGTTGAGCATCAAGCCGCCGCATTTTGCGCCACGCGCCAAGCGGGTCATTTACTTGTTCATGTATGGCGCGCCGTCGCAATTGGACCTCTTCGATTTCAAACCAAAGCTGAAGGAACTGACCGGCAAGCCGGTGCCTGAAGACATGATCAAGGGTCAGCGCTTCGCTTTTCTTAAAGGAATTCCCAATCTGGTTGGGACGCCATTCGAGTTCGCCCGGCATGGGAAATCGGGCGCTGAGCTTTCTGAGCTGCTGCCCTACACGGCGCAGATGGCGGACAACATCGCCATCGTCCGTTCCATGCACACGGATGCTTTCAACCACGACCCGGCGACGACGTTCATCAACACCGGTTCGACCTTCATGGGGCGGCCCTCCATCGGCGCGTGGTTGACTTACGGTCTCGGCAGTGTCGCGCGAGACTTGCCGGGATTCGTAGTGTTGGTCTCCGGCAATGGCGCGCAACCCCTCGGCACGCATCATTGGGGGAGCGGTTTCCTGCCGACGACTTATCAGGGTGTCCAATTCCGCTCGCAAGGCGACCCCGTGTTGTTCGTTTCCAATCCGGAAGGCGTGAGCGACAAGGTCCGACGACAATCGCTGAATGCGGTGCGTGACTTGAATTCTTTGGAGCACGAAGCGATTGGCGATCCGGAAATCCTCACGCGCATCAATTCATTTGAAATGGCGTATCGGATGCAGACCAGCGTTCCCGAACTGATGGACATTTCGAGCGAGCCGAAAAAAGTCCAGGAGGAGTATGGCGTTGAACCGGGCAAGGCGACATTTGCCAACAACTGTCTGCTGGCGCGCCGGCTGGTCGAGCGTGGCGTGCGGTTCGTACAGTTGTTTCATCGCGATTGGGACCATCACGGCGGCAATGGCGATCAAAATTTATTGAAGGGGTTGCCGGAGCGCTGCCGTCAGACCGACCGCCCGGCGGCGGCATTGGTGAAGGACTTGAAACAGCGCGGCCTGTTGGACGACACGTTGGTGATCTGGGGCGGCGAGTTTGGACGCACCCCGATGCTGCAAGGCGAAGTGACGAAAACAGTAATGGGACGCGACCATCATCCGCGCGCGTATTCGATCTGGATGGCCGGCGGCGGCATCAAACCGGGCATCACCTTCGGCGCGACGGATGAGCTGGGTTACAACGTCACGGAGAACCCGGTGCACATTCATGATTTCCAGGCCACCGTACTGCACCTGTTGGGACTGGATCACACCAAGCTGACTTATCGCTTCCAAGGTCGCGACTTCCGCTTGACCGATGTGCACGGGGAGGTAGTGGCCGGGCTGCTGGTGTGATTCTCAACCGGCTCGTCGGACTTTCTTTTCATACAGCCGGATGACCGAGTGCGTCGGCAATACTCCCGGTGGAACTTGAGTCGCCACGGTCCCAATCGCCACGCCGTGGCGCAACCATTCCTGCGGCGGCGCGCCACGCTCGATCTGTCGCGCCACGGCTGCCAGCAGCGCGTCCCCTGCCCCCACAGTATTTTGCGGCTCAACGCGCAATGGCGTGGCAAAGCAATGGAAATCCTCGGACACGTTGACCAGCAGGCCGGCTTTTGCGCCGCGCGAAACCAAAACCCAACCGCGGGTTTGTTGCGACAACGCTCGAGCGGCGCGACCCAGCTCCACTTCTGAGCACAGTGTCCGCCCCCACCATTGCGCGAGTTCGTGGTCGTTGGGCTTCACCAGGAACGGATGCGCCTTAACCGCTGCAGACAACGCCGGCCCCTCGCAGTCGAGCAGCGTCTTCACACCGAAACGGTGCGCAAGTCGGATAAGTTGGGAATAGGCCGTGACAGGCACGCCGCGCGGCAGGCTGCCGGACACAATGAGCAGACCGCCGGCAGGGCGCGTCACTCCGTGCGTGCCGCGGTTTCGAGGTCGTGAGACGGCGCGCACGGAGTGACGCGCCCTACCCTGCTCGGCACAGATTCGCTTGAGATGCCGTTCAACGTTTTTCAACACCCCGTTCCACTCGCGTCGGCTCAGTTTCGGCCCGAGGGGATTGAAACGCATCTGACGTCCGGCGTCTGTTGTAACAATGATGTTGGCGCGCGTGGGTTCGCAGAGGCGAACGATTTTCGCCGGGAGTTTCTCCGCGCGAAGATAACCCGCAAGTTCGTCACCCGTCTGACCGCCGAGGGGAAGGAGCAGTTCCGGTTTGCCGCCGAGATGTTTGAGCCAGCGCGCGACGTTGATGCCCTTGCCACCCGCCCAGCAGCGTTGCGATTGCACCTCGTTCTTTTCCTCCCACTGAATGTGTTTCAGCCGCCACTCGACATCGATCGACGGATTCAGCGCGAGCACCAACGAGTGCATTTACGGGTAGAGCAGCAACCGGTAGAAGCGGGTCGCGCCCAGTCCGCCGGTCTGTGAACCGTCATCGACGAAGGTGAAATTGCCGGTGGCGGAGGTGACGATGTTGGTGAAGGTGTTCCACGTCGTCGGCGCGAGCGATGGCGTCCATTGC